>JAGRKY010000691.1 GCA_020442095.1 Bauldia sp. | reverse complement strand
ACAAGTCCTTCACCGTCGACGGCGTCGCGACCATCCTTGGTGGACGCAACATCGGCGACATCTACTTCGCCTATGGCGACGGTGTGCATTACTTCGATGTCGATGCGCTGGCCGTCGGCCCGGCGGCGGTCGATGTCGAGGCCGAGTTCGATGCCTATTGGGCGAGCGATTCCGCCTATCCGGCCGAGGACATCCTTCCCCCGGCCCCGGACGGGATCGCGCTTCTGACCGCGGCCGCGGCCGAGGCGCGCGCGTCCGAAGGCGCGAAGGCCTATGTCGATGCCATCGCCCGGTCGACGCTCCTGCACGAATTCGAATCCGGCAGCGCCAGGCTCGAATGGGTGCCGGTGACCGTAGTCAGCGACGACCCCGCCAAGGGCCTCGGCAAGGCTCCGGTCTCCGACCTGCTGATCGGCAAGCTCCACGAATTGCTCGCCGAGCCGCAAAAGGAGGTCGATCTCGTCTCCGCCTATTTCGTCCCGGGCAAGGAGGGGACCGCCCTCCTCGGCGGCCTCGCCGAGAAGGATGTCGCGGTCCGGGTCCTCACCAACGCGCAGGAATCGACCGACGTCGTCGTCGTCCATTCCGCCTATGCGCGCTATCGGCCGGAACTGCTCGAGGCCGGGGTGAAGCTCTTCGAACTCCGCGCCGACCAGACAGCGCCTCAGGAGGAAGACCCCGGCTTCACCATGTTCGGGCCGTCGGCCTCCAGCCTCCACGCCAAGACATTCGCCATCGACGGCGAGCGTATCTTCATCGGCTCCTTCAACTTCGATCCCCGTTCGGCGGAACTCAACACCGAGATGGGCGTGCTGATCGAAAGCCCGGAAATGGCACGCGGGCTCGGCCGGTTCATGCAGACGGACGCTCCCCTCGTCGCCTATGCGGTGCGGCTCGGACCGGAGGGCGGGCTGCAGTGGGTCGAGATCAATAGGGACGGCAAAGAAACCGTCTTCGATGTCGAGCCCGACACGACCGCGCTCCAGCGCGGCGTGGTCTGGTTGCTCGGCCTCCTCCCCATCGAATGGATGCTCTAGCCGGGCCGTTCATCAGCCGCGATCCTGCATCGCCTCGACCACCCGCCGCATCAACGCCACGAACTGGCGCCGCTCCCCGGCCGACAGCTTCCGCAGCGCCAGTGCGTTCTGCGCGTCGGCAGCGGCGATCGCCTCGTCCCGCAGCGCCTTCGCCTTCGGCGTCAGCCAGATCTGCTGCGCGCGAGCGTCCTCCGGATGGCGGGTCCGCCGGATCAGGCCATCGCGTTCCATCCGGGCCAGCGTATTGGCCATCGTCGCCTGCTCGACATCGAGCCGCTTCACCAGATCGCGCTGGCTGATCCCGTCCTCCTCCCACAGCTCGAGCAGCGCCGGGAACTGCCCCGGCACGATGCCGAGAGGCTTGATCCGCTCGGCCAGGCCGATCGCGAACAGCCGCGCCATGTGATTGGCGAGATACCCCGCCGAGTCCATCTTCTTGAACGCCATGTCGCGATTATGACTTGAATAGCGTGCTATGCAAATATATATAGCTAGCTATATTAATGATGGAGGGTTCCATGTCGGAGACCACGGCCGGCACACGTCCGGCGCAACGCAGCCGCCCGTCGCTCGCCCCGGTTCACGCCGTGGCGGGATCGGCGGCCCTTCTCCTCATCGCCTCTTTCTGGACGGCAACGCTCGCGACCGAACTGTTCGGCTCCTGGACAGCGGTCGTCACGGTGAAACAGTTGATCCCTTGGGGCTTCCTGATCCTGATCCCCGCGCTCGCGGCGACCGGCGGCAGTGGTTTCGCCCTCGCCAGGGGAAGGTCGGGGGGCCGTATCGACACCAAACGGAAGCGCATGATCGCGATCGCCGCGAACGGGCTCCTCATCCTCGTCCCGTCGGCCTTCTTCCTTGCCGCGCGAGCCGGCGACGGTCTGTTCGATACCGCCTTCTATGTCGTCCAGGCGGTGGAACTGGCAGCAGGGGCAATCAACATCGCCCTGCTCGGCCTCAACATGCGCGACGGGTTCGCCATGACCCGTACGCGCCGGCAAACTCGGCGCCGGAGCAGGAGCTAGGCTTCCGCACCGGGTATTGATGGCGCGTCATTCTTGCCGGCGCTGTAGAGGTCAACGCCAGCGCCGGCAATTCGCGTCCTAGGGCGTGACGGTGAATTCCGTCCACATCCCGGCCGCGTAGTGACCGGCGACATTGCAGATCAGGAGGTATTCGCCCGGCTTCAGGTTCAGGACCAGGGAACCGGACTGGCCGGGATCGAGCTCCGAGACCTCGCCCTTGTCGCCCGCCTTGTCCTCGTCGACCCGCTGCTCGTCGGCGATATAGGGCAAGGGCTCACCCGGCTTCGCAAGCTGCATCACGATCATCTCGTGAATGGTGTCCTTGGAATCGTTGGTCACCTTGAACGCGACGACGCCCTGCGGAGCCGTGTTCGTCGACAGTTTGATACCCATCGTCGCCTTGGAGAGATCGACGCCGGGCGTGCCATAGATCAGATCGGTCGGCATCTCCATTTCGGCGCCCTTGTCCCAGAGCGACACCTTGACCGTCGTCGCCGCCTGGCTCGCAGTCGGGATCACGGCGAACATCGTTACGGCAGCCACGGAAAGAGCCACCGTCCTCAGAAGTTTGAGCATGATCATTTTCCTCCGCCGCCCTCGGTCCGCTGGTTCTTCGACGGGCTTTGATAACGGGGGCGGCATCCCAGCCCTGCGCCGACGGCCGGGCCGGGGCATTGAGTGAGATCAAAGCCGGCAAAGTGTCGCGCCGGCCTCCGCGGCCAGGGACAGACCCTAGCCGTCAAGCTCGGGATAGTGGCGGAAGATGCCGTCCTCGTTGAAGGCGACCCGCCGCTTGCTGGCGAGGTAGGCCTTGATCTTCGGCCGCGCCGCGACCGCGTCGTGGAGATCGGTCACCCGCTCGTATTGCGGCTCCAGCTCGGCCATCCTGTTCGGGAAGGCGTAGCGCAGCCCGGCGACCACCTGGAACAGCGACAGGTCGGCATAGGTCACCCGTGCCCCGACCAGATGTCCCGGCCCCTTGGGATTGCGCGCCAGGATCGTCTCGAACCAGTCGAGGAAGCGCGGCATCCGGCTCTCGCGGAACATCTTCGCCCGCCGCTTCGATTCCGGCTTCTGGTCCTCGTAATAGAAGTCGCCGCCGAGCGGATGGTGCACGTCGTGTGCCTCGACCACGAGGTCCGCGACGGTGAGCTGGATCTGGTTCGTCCACAGTCGCGCCGCTTCCGCCTTCGGCGCGAGGCCGTGCCGGTCGCCGAGATAGAGAAGGATGTTGGCGGTTTGCCCGATGATCCGCTTGCCGTCCTTCAGGAAGGGCGGCGCGAAGGACGGCGTGTCGACGCCGGGCCCGTCCCACATCCGCATCAGCGCGTCGGCGCCATCCTCCCGCGCCACGTCGCGATAGGCGGCCCCCGCTTCCTCGAGCGCCAGGCGGACGAACTCGCCACGCCCCTGCAATCCCGGCCAGTAGTAAAGCTCGTAGGTCATGACAATCCCCTCGACCGCGCCTGCTTGCCCCCGTCTGCTTGCCCGAGTCTACGCCCGGTCGCGCGTGGCGAACAGACCGATCAGGAAGCGCTGGCGACGGCGCTCTGCACGTCGATACCGACCAGCTCACAGAATGGATTGGTCATGTCTCGCGTCCTCCCTCAAGGCAATGATAGGCACCGCCCGAAAGTTCGCCAGTGACGGCCCGACGGTCCTCGTTGCCGGTTCGCCCAGGCGGCGGTACCTTTGCCGCGACACCACAAGGGAGCGCCGCCATGTGCCGGAATATCCGAACGCTCTTCAATTTCGAGCCGCCCGCGACCGAGGAGGAGATCCGCGCCTCGGCGCTGCAATTCGTCCGAAAGCTGTCGGGCTTCACGCACCCGTCCAAGGCCAACGAGGCCGCCTTCGAGCGTGCGGTCGACGAGGTCGCCGACGTTGCCCGCCGGCTCCTGGAATCGCTGGAGACCCATGCCCCGCCGCGCGACCGCGAAGTCGAGGCGGAGAAGGCCAGGGCCCGCGCCGCCGTGCGCTACGCCAACTGACGGCCGGACCGGCCGGAGGCGCTACTGCGCCTCCTCGCCTTCGGCGGTCATCACCACGAAATCGTCGCCGCTGCGGCTGTCGGCGCTGAGCGGCCCGTCGGTGACGATGAACAGCATGCCGGGTGCGATCCGCGCCGCGATCGCGTCGGTCACCGCCTTCGATGCCTTGATGCGATTCATGGTCTCCTCATCGGCGACGGCCGAGACATCCGCCCCGGGCTCGTAGCCGATCGCCTCCCAGCTGAGCCCCTCCTCGTCCGTACCGACACCGCTGAGGACGAAGACGTTCGACGGAAAGGCCTCGTCCGGCCGGTCGATCGTCACCGGCCCCTCGGCGACGATCTCGCCATTCTGGAGCACGATCGCGCGCGATTCCTGCCGCGACACCAGCACCGAGGTCACCGGGTGATCCTCCGGCTTGTCGGAAAGGTAGGCGCGCTCCGCCCGCCGCAGCGGCGCCAGCGCCTTGCCCGAATAGAGCTGCCCCACCACGTTGGGGTTGAACACCTGCTTCGGGGTCGTGAAGGCGGCGGCCACCACCACCGGCGTGCCGAGCCTGGTGATCGTATAGAGAAGCTCGGCGAACTTGATCGGCATCCGCACGCAGCCATGCGAGGCCGGATAGCCTGGCAGGTTGCCGGCATGCAGCGCGA
>JAGRKY010000690.1 GCA_020442095.1 Bauldia sp. | reverse complement strand
GGCTTCGCGCTGGAGAACCGCGTCGCCACCGCGCGCTCGCTTTCGGACATGCTCGGCGCGATGAACGTCCATCGGCTCGCCGGCTTCTTCGCCAGCCTGCGCGATACGCTGCTCGACCTGGCCGACGAGCCGGAGGGCGTGGCGGTGCTGACGCCCGGCCAGCATAACGAAACCTATTTCGAACACGCCTATATCGCTCGCTATCTCGGCCTGCTGCTGCTCGAGGGCGAGGATCTCACCGTCATCGACGGCAAGGTGATGGTGCGCACCGTCGAGGGCCCCAAGCCGCTCAGCGTCTTGTGGCGGCGACTCGATTCGGCATTCGTCGATCCGCTCGAACTGAACCAGGATTCGCGGATCGGGACGCCGGGCCTCGTCGGCGCCGTCCGCCAGGGCAATGCCACCGTCGTCAATGCCATCGGCTCGGGCATCCTGGAGACTCGGGCGCTGCTCGCCTTCCTTCCCGGCATCTGCCGCCACCTCAATGGCGAGGACCTGATGCTGCCGAACATCGCGACATGGTGGTGCGGCCAGGACGCCGAACGGGCGCATGTCATTGCCGGCCTCGACCGGATGATGATCGGACCTGCGCTCGCGACGCGGCCGCCGGTCGACGACACCGAGGGAACCGTGCTCGCGTCCGCTCTCGGCGAGGCGGAGAGGGTGGCACTGGTCGACCGGCTCGAAGCCGGCGGCAGCGCCTTCGTGGCGCAGGAATCGGTGACGCTTTCGACGACGCCCTTCTACGTGGGTGGCAAGCTGGAGCCGCGGCCGGTCACGCTGCGCGCCTTCGCGATGCGGACCCCGTCGGGGTGGACCGTGATGCCGGGCGGCTTTGCCCGGGTCGGTGCATCGAACGATTCCGCCGCGATCGCGATGAGCAAAGGTGGTCGCGCCGCGGATGTCTGGATTCTCGGCCGGGCGCCGGTCGAACGCGTCAGCCTGCTCGCCGCGCAACAGGACGAGGCGGTCGACGCGCGGCTGTCGGCGCTGCTGCCGAGCCGCGCCGCCGACAATCTCTTCTGGCTCGGCCGCTACATCGAGCGCTCGGAAGGTGCGGTGCGGGTGTTGCGCGCCTATCACGGCCGCCTTGCCGAAACATCCGAGACGATCGAGCCGACCCTGGAGCTGGTGGCGGCCGCGCTGGATGACATCGGCGTCGATGCGGAGCAGCCGGTGCCGGATGCGCTGGTCGCCAATATCGACGCTGCGGCGGCAAGCGCCGAGCGTATCCGTGACCGCTTCTCACCGGATGGGTGGCTGGCGCTGATGGACCTGTCGAAGACGGTGCACCGGTTCCGGGACCACGTCACGGCGGGCGACGACGCCTCGCGCGCGATGACGGTGCTGCTGCGCAAGCTCGCTGGCTTCTCCGGCCTTGCCCATGAAAACATGTATCGCGCGACAGGCTGGCGCTTCCTCGAGATCGGCCGGAGGCTCGAGCGGGCGATCGAAATGTGCCGCCTGACCGCGCTGCTGGCGCCGCCGGATGCCGCGGCCGAGCTTCTCGACCTCCTCGTCGAGATCGCCGACAGCGTCATGACCCATCGGCGTCGCTACAAGCTGAATTCGGGCCGCCTGGCGGCGATCGAGCTTGTCGCTCTCGATGCCTTCAACCCGCGCTCGATCCGCTTCCAGCTCGCCGAGGCGCGGGCGCATATCGCGGTGCTCACCGAAGGCGAGGGCGCCGGCCATATCCACCCGGCGATGCGCGAGGCGCTGCGCCTCGATACGGAATTGCGGATCAGCGATCCGAGGGACCTCGTCCCGGAGCGGCTGATGTCGCTCGCGGCGGCGCTCGCCGGGCTCTCCAACCTGATCGACGCAAGCTATTTCCGCTGAGGCCCCGCCGGCATGAACTACGACATCCGCCTCCAGGTCGAATACAGCTACGCGCCTCCCGCAGTCGGCGGGCGCCATCTCCTGCGCGTCACGCCGCTGACCGCTCCCACCGGCCAGCGCCTCGTCGCGTCGTCCATCGTCCTCGACCCGGTGCCGGTCGAGCGGTCGGACAGCCACGATTTCTTCGGCAATTCGGTGGTTTCGATCGCCTATCGCAATGCCCATGACGGGCTCAAGCTCGGCATGAGCGCCCGGGTCCATGTCGATCCGCCGCCCGCCATGCTGGACATCTCGCCCGATCCGGCGACGTTCCGGCGCGAGCTGTCGGGCGTTCTGTCGCTGGCGCCGGATTCGCCGCATCATTTCGGCGGCGAGAGCCCGCGGGTCGCGCTTTCCGCGGAGATCACGGCCTATGCGCGGGAGAGCCTCGCCAACGCCTCGACGATCCGCGGCATCGTCCGTGACCTCGGC
This sequence comes from Bauldia sp., assembly GCA_020442095.1. The sequence goes on along the minus strand of JAGRKY010000690.1, from coordinate 2,707 downwards.
GAGCGGATTCACCGCGACTTCAGCTACGACAAGGAATCGACCGAGGTCGGGACGAGCCCGGCCGAGGCCTTCATGCTCCGGCGCGGCGTCTGCCAGGACTTCTCTCATGTGATGATCGCCGGCCTGCGCGGCATCGGCATTCCGGCCTCCTATGTCAGCGGCTATCTGAGGACCATCCCGCCGCCCGGCGCCGAGCGTCTGGTCGGGGCGGATGCCATGCATGCCTGGGTCGGCGCCTGGTGCGGCAACGATACCGGGTGGGTCGGCTATGACCCGACCAACGCGACCTTCGTCAGCGAGAGCCACATCGCCGTTGCCATCGGCCGGGACTATCAGGACGTCACCCCGATCGCGGGGGTCCTGACGGCTTCCGGCAAGCAACGCACCAGCCTGAAGGTCGATGTCATGCCCGTCGAGGGCTGACCGGACGCGGCCGGCTAGAAGGTCGTCCGTCCGGCGCGGACCTTCTGTGCTGGCTTTTCGAACATTGCCCGGGCGGCAACCCCGTCTCGCCCGACAATGACGACACCATCGCCGCCTTCGACCTTCAGGTGGCGGTCGGGCGTGGTGATGACGTCGCCGGCGTTACGATTGAGCTGCACGACGAAGAACCTTCCGTTGGCCCTCTGCTCGATCTCTTCGATCGTGAGGCCGGTCAACGCGCCGCTGGGGGGCACGATAACCAGCGACACGCCAAGTCCAAGCCCGCGCAGGGTGCGTTCCAGCTCCTGCATTTCCGGGCTGGTGCGGAAGAAGCGGGAGGTTTCGGGGAACAGGATCATCTCGGCAATCCGTTCGGCGCCGATGTGGGTCGGGAGCACGACCTTGTCGGCGCCCGCCTGCTTCAGCTTGCTTTCGGTGGACGGCAGCTCGCCGCGCGCGATGATCTCGATACCGGGGTTCAGGCTTCGTGCGGAAAGGGTGATGAACACGTTGGCCGCATCGTCGGGCAACACGGTGGCAAGCGTGTGCGCCCGGACGATGCCGGCATTGATCAGCGTCTCCTCATGGGTGGCGTCGCCGACCAGATAGAGATAGCCGAATTCGCCGATTTCCTGTGCCCGGTGTTCGTCCCGCTCGATAATGACGAATTTCGAGCCGCCCGCCTCCAGTGCCTTGGCGAGCATCAGGCCAATGCGTCCGAAGCCGATGACGATCACATGGTCGTTGAGCTTGTCGACTTCCGATTTCATGCGCTTGCCCCCGAGAATGCGTTCCAACTGCGTGATCGTGAGATACTGCACCAGGGCGCCGGTAAGCAGGATCATGCCGGTGCAACCGAAGACCATGGTGGCGACCGTCACAACGTGCAGATAGTCCGACGTGATCGGGTGCACTTCGCCATAGCCGACGGTGTACATCGTCAGCAGGACCATGTAGCTCGCGTCTTCCAGCCCCCACCCGTCCGCCATGTAGGCCAGGGTTGCGAAGATCGCGACCGCCAGATTGAAAAGCAGGATGTAAATCAGTGTGCGGCGGGGCGAGCCCAGCATGCGCATCTATCTGCCCCCCGGCAGCCAAAGGGATCACCGGGGGAGTCTTCACCGCCCGCCGACCAAGTGCAATACCGCTGCCACGCCGCTCCGGCGCTGCGCGACAATTCCCCGGATGCCGCCGACAGGGCAACCCTCGCTTGCGGCGGCGTATCCGCCGCCGGCTTCAGGCGTGCCGCGGGCATCGCGACCTGACCAATATGCTGGTCTCGGACCCGGGCCGGCGATAAATCAATGACCCGAATCTTCCACCCGCCGGCAGGACGACACGCCCATGACATCCCCCCTCATCATCCGTTCGCTCACCTTCGACGAGGTGGTGGTGCCGGCGCGGCCCGGCGCCGTCGATTCGGAGGAGAGGCGCAAGCCGCTCCACATGCTTCCGGTCGGCGGCAAGCAGGGATGGACCATCCAGTTCGACGAGATGTCGAAGCTGATCCTGCGGCTGGAGTTGTCGAACGGTGTCGTCGGCCTCGGCGAATTCTACCGCGACTACAACATGACGGTGGTGCGGGAGGTTGCCGAGAACCTGATCGGCACCGACCTCAACGACCTTGCCCTGCAGGCGCTGCCGATCCCGCTTTGCCGGGAGTATGACGGTTTCGAATGCGCGATCTGGGACGCCTATGCCAAGGCGCTCGACATTCCGCTCTATGCGCTGCTCGGCGGCAAGGTCCGCGACGCGGCGAAGGTCGGCGGCTGGTCGAGCCATCGCACGGTCGCGGAATCGGGCGACGTCGCGGCGCGCTTCTTCGAGCAGGGCTACGACTGCATCAAGCTGAAATGCGACCTCGAGGACGATGTCGTCGCCTGGGCGCGGGAGATCGACGCCAAGGCGCCCGGCATGAAGATGATCCTCGATCCGAACCAGCGCTGGGAGAATGCCGGCGAGGCGCGGCGCCGGCTGAAGGGGCTGGACGAGGTCGGCAACGTCCTCCTGGTCGAGGACCCGATCCCGAAGTGGATGTATGCCGAGTATGTCGAGCTGAGGCGGGCGTCGTCGATCCCGATCATCCAGCATATCTCGCTGCCCTACGTCTATCAGGGCCAGCGCGTCCATGACGCCATCGCCTGCCTGACCCATGGCAGCGTCGACGGCTTCAACGTCAACACCGGGCTTGCCAGGTTCCGCCAGCTCGACGGGATCTTCTCGGCGGCCGGCGTCTATACCTGGCACGGATCGGAGGTTGACCTCGGCATCCTCGAGGCGATGT
>JAGRKY010000689.1 GCA_020442095.1 Bauldia sp. | reverse complement strand
CCATGTAGCCGCTGATCACCGCCGCGGCGACGACATAGAGCGACAGCGGCCCGGTCGGGGTCATCGCGATGGCGAGGACGAAGATGATGAGCAGGAAGCTGCCGGCGAGGCCGGTGGCCGCGATCGGCCTGACGACGCTGGAGCTCGCCTCCTCCAGGTGGCCGACCTTCCTCAGGTGCTTGTCGAGATGCGCCAAGGGTGACTTCCGCGCCGATTCTTGATGGGCAGTCCTTATGCCCTGTGAGCCGGCTAAGGGAAACCCTCCAGACCGGCGCCGGCGAGGGTTCGGCGAGGTCCATGAGCTTCTTCAACGCTGCCGGCGCGCACCGAACCGTTGCTAGTGCGCGAACAGGGCCCGGTAGGCGCGCGGCGAGAGTCCTGTCACTTTGCGGAACGCACGCGCGAAATGTGATGGACTGGAATATCCCAGCCCGACGCCGATCTCGGTAATCGGCATCGGACTGTCGGTGAGCAGCTCGCGCGATCGCGAAAGGATCGCCGCCTTGACGATGTCCCTGAAGGTGGTGCCTTCGGCCGCCAGAGTACGCTGCAACGTTCGGACGCCGACATCCAGACCCTCGGCCGCCTCTTCGAGATCCGGCGCATCGTCGAGCAGCTGGAGCATGACCATCCGGAGCACCTTGCCGGCAGCGGTCTTGGGAGCGCCACCGAGACGCGACCTTTCCACGTCGGCTGCCGTTACCATTCTCGTGGCGGTCCCGGGTCTCGCCGAATGCAGCTGCCGACCGGCAAAACGGACCAGGACCCGATCCCTGCCAAAGTGCACCGGGCAGGCGAAAACGTCTTCGTAATCTGTGGTCCGGCCCGGATTGTTCAGGTCGAGTTCGACCGCATCGGGGCGCCAGGTCGGGCCGACGTAGTGCCTGAAGATGCTCCAGATCACGCCGACGGCGCAGGCGGCGATGTGGTCGTAGCCAGCTTCGCCGCGCTTCACGAAGTCATAGGTGAAGCTCATCGCCCCACCGTCCTCACGGTTCAAGCCGACGCGGTCGTTACTGTGAAGCCCGATGCTCCGCGTGACCCGAGCGAGACTCTCGCCGAGCGTCGGGGCACTCAGCACGTATTCGCCCCATATGCCGTAGTCGGCGACAGTCAGATGCGGAGAAACCAGCAACCCGAAACGATCTTCCCCGGTCTCCCGTGCAGCATTCCTGAGGAAGGAGACGAGCATCGTTTCGGGAATGAAAACATCCCGCTGTTCGAGAACCGCATAAGGAAGCCGCGAACGGCTCATGACCCGATCGAGACTGTGTGCTCCGACCTGAGCCGAGATGAATTCCGGCATGGAGCCAAGCGCCCTGGCAACAATCATGGGCGGCAACGTCCGGCTCATCGACGAGACCCTCGTGAAATCACTGGCCGACAACCGAAAAGAGAGTTTTCTTCCCAGATACACTTTTCTTGCTTGGCAGAAGTCTAGCCAAAATCGTCGCTTTTGGCGATTTCGCAGTTCGCGTTTCTTGGTGCATGTCGCAAAATGGATAGTAATCCCTCGCCGATCGCTTCTTTCTCCGTGTCCCAGTCAAGACACCGGGGAGGGAGTGCAATGCTGAAGTTGTTGGCTGCGGGGCTGCTTCTTTCGGCCTCGCTTTCGCCTGGCCTGGCCGCAGAGGGCGCCCGATTCATCGAGAACGAGACGATCCCCACCATTGTCGGTGATCTCGTATTCGAGAAAGGGTTCCCGACGCCGGACACCACGCGGCGGCTCTTCGAACTCAGGACCTTCTACCGAGCCGTCGAGGCAATCCAGGAGAACGTGTTCGCCGCATCCCTCTATGCGATGCGCAAGGGATATGCGGATGTCGGCGCAGGCAAGCCGAACCAGGTGCTGGTCTGGCGCAACTTCATGGACGCGAGGTCCGAGTTCCTCACGGCAAACAACACCACCGTCTATGCGATGACCTTCCTCGACCTGAAGGCCGACGGACCGACGGTCATCGAGGCGCCGCCGAAGCTTCTCGGGCTGCTCAACGACATGTGGATGCGCTACGTCGGCGACATCGGCAATGCCGGCCCGGACAAGGGCGAGGGCGGCAAGTTCCTCATCCTTCCACCGGGCTATGACGGCGCAGTTCCCGACGGCTATTTCGCTTTCCGCTCGAAGACCTATGGCGTGTGGGTTGCCTTGCGTGCCCTGGCGGACGCCGATGGTTCTACGATCGCGGCCAACGAGCGTTACGAGCAGTTGAAGATCTATCCGCTCTCGCAGGCAGCCGATCCCGAGCCGACGGAATTGATCGATGCCACCGGGATGGAGATTTTCACTGTCCATCCTGAGAACTATCACCTGCTTGAGGAACTGGGCGCCCTCGTCGCGCAGGAGCACCCGGACACAGTCGACGGAGCGCAGAAGTTCCTGCTTGCTTCCATCGGCATGGAATTCGGCAAGCCGTTCAATCCGGACGCCCCCACCAAGGAACTGCTGACGCGGGCCGCACAGGTCGGCGCGGCGCTTCTGCGCACCAACATGTGGAACTACACCGGCGATCAGAAGTACATCTACAAGGATCGCAAGTGGTGGAACCCGTTTGTCGGCGGCGTCTACACCTTCGATCCGAACGGCTACCTCGACTATGACGCCCAGGCTTTCTTCGCCGCCTACGCGACCGGCGTTACGCCGGCGATGGCGTCGAAGGCGGTCGGCATAGGTTCGCAATATCTGTGCACCCATACCGATGGCGAAGGTCGGCCGCTGGATGGCGCAAAGACCTACAAGCTGACGATTCCCGCCGACGTCCCGGCCAAGGATTTCTGGTCTTTCATTGTGTACGACGCGGGCAACCGATCGATGATGGCGACATCGCAGGCCTATCCCGCAAGGAGCAGCTACGACGATGTCGTTGCCAATGACGATGGGACGATAGACCTGTATTTCGGTCCAAAGGCGCCGGCCGGCAAGGAAGCGAACTGGGTCGAGACCGATCCGGACAAGGGCTGGACCGGGATCTTCCGTATCTACGGTCCTCTGGAACCCTTCTTCGACCAGAGCTGGAAGCTGAACGACATCGAGTTGGCTGAATAGCGAGCGCCGCATGGAGAGATGGGTCGACGACCCCTCCATGCGCCTCTCTCTGCACCCTTCTGCAGAAGGAACAAGTCATGGATTTCCCGGGGTTCAGGACAATCGCAGTTGTCGGTGGCATCGTCGGGTTTGCCACATCGATCTCTCCCGCCCGCGCCGAAATGAGCGACATCGCTCGAAACGTCGCGGTGCAGCGCGCCTGTCAGGCAGCCATCTGGGCAATGCCGGCCGTCAGCACGTGGGACATCGCACAGGGGATCATCAACGATCTCGGCGGAAAGGTCGGCGATGTCGTGCAGCTCAGCGAGCCGATGACATCGCAGCACGGGTTCCTCACCGCCAACGACGTGACCCCTTACACGGTCGCGGCTCTGACAACGGCCAGCGGACCGCTCGTGGTCGAGGTGCCACCGGCGACCGATAAGGTCAATCTGTTCGGCACGTTCGTCGACGCATGGATGCGGCCGATTGCCGACGTCGGTGAGCGCGGAACCGACAAGGGCGCCGGCGGGGCCTATCTGTTCCTTCCGGTCGGCTACGACGGCCCGGTCCCTTCACAAGGCTACTTCACCTTTCAGCCCGACGGCTACTCGGTCAACTTCGCCTTCCGGCCGGTCTCGCGCGGGGACGGGACCATCGCCGACGCGGTTTCCCACGTACACAGGAACCTTCGCGTCTATCCTCTGGCGGAAAAGGATAACCCGCCCGAAACCGTCTTCCTCGATGCGACCGGGCGGAAGTGGGACACCCTGCCCTACTACAACCTCACCTACTTCCAGGATCTCTGGAATGTCGTGCAGGGCGAGCCGATCCGGGAGCGTGACAAGGCCATGTACGGCATCTTGCGGGCGATCGGGATCGAGAAAGGCGTGCCGTTCGAGCCGACCGACGAATGGGTTTCGATCTACGAGGACGGCGCGCAATGCGCTTTCGACTACATGCAGGACAGGTGGCTGACGCCGAACGTCATGCTGGTCCCCTTCAACGAGGGCAGGAACCAGTGGCAGCAGCCGAACGTGCCGCCGGACCAGGCGGCAATCGGGTTTCCATTCGAGGATCGCGGCGTTCCCCTGATCGACGCGCGCGTCGACGCCTATTTCTGGGCGACGTATTTCCCGGTCACATTGGGCGGCAGCAGTTTTTACCTGATGTCGCTTCGCGACAGCGACGGCAACCTGCTGAACGGCAAGGACACCTACCGCCTGACGGTTCCAAAGGACACACCGGCCAGGGACTTCTGGTCGGCCATCGCCTACAGCATGGTGACGAAGGGATTTATCCGGGACGCAGAGCGCGTCGGCCTGTCGAGTCGCGAGTTGGAGAAAATGACCGTGAATGAGGACGGGACCGTCGACCTCTACTTCTCGCCGAAGCCGCCCGAAGGCAAGGAGTCCAACTGGGTGCCAACGGGCGAAGACTGGTTCTCGATCTTCAGATTCTACGGACCGGAACAGGCGCTGTTCGACAAGTCCTTCGTGTTGCCCGACTTCGAGAAAGTGAACTAGCCAGCGCCGTCTTGGGGATTCAGGGTGGCCGGACGAAACGGCCATCCCGTTTCATTGAAAAGCCTTCCGGCGCGCCGCGCTACTTCGCCGGGTCGCCGTTGCCTTCCAGCCGGCCGTAGTCGTCCTCGATGCGGATGATGTCGTCCTCGCCGAGATAGTCGCCGTATTGCACCTCGATCAGCATGGCGGGGGTGTCGCCATGGTTGGTCGCGCGGTGGACGGCGCCGAGCGGGATGAAGACCGACTCGTTCTCGCCGACCGGGATCACCTTGTC
>JAGRKY010000066.1 GCA_020442095.1 Bauldia sp. | reverse complement strand
CCCTGGATGCGGTTCGTCGGCCCGTCGAGGATGGTGCGCATCGCCGGCGGCACCAGCACATGCGACACCAGCATCGAGAAATTGGCGAGGCCCTCGCGCTTCGCCTGGTAGGCGGCCATGGCATTGGCCGGCGCCGTCGTTTCGAAGCCGACCGCGAAGAACACCACCTCGCGCTCGGGGTTTTCGCGCGCGACCCGCAGCGCGTCGAGCGGCGAATAGACAACCCGGATGTCGCCGCCTCGCGACTTTGCGCCGAACAGGTCGCCCTTCGTCCCGGCAACCCGCAGCATGTCGCCGAAGGAGCAGAGCGTCGTGCCCGGCCGCCCCGCGATCTCGATCGCCTTGTCGATGTATTCGGCGGGGGTGACACAGACCGGACAGCCCGGTCCATGGACGAGCGTGACGCCCTCCGGCAGCAATTCGTCGATGCCATAGCGGACGATCGCATGGGTCTGCCCGCCGCAGACCTCCATCAGCGTCCACGGCCGGGTGGTTATCCGGGCAATCGCCTCGGCATAACCCCGCGCCGCTTCCGGATCGCGATACTCGTCACGAAACTTCATGGCGTCAGCTCCGGCCCGTCACGGCGCCTGCATTGGTCGGCCAGACGGCCGCGCGACGGCGACCCCGAGGCCACCGAGACCGTCACCCCTCCGCCTCCGTCAGCTCGTCGAGCTCGCCGAGTTCGCGCAGGTGCGAAAACACCTTTTCGGCCTCTGCCTCGTCGATCACCGTGATCGCGAAGCCGACATGGACCAGTACGTGGTCGCCAACCTCTGCCTCCGGTGTGTAGGCGAGGTTGATCTCCTTCAGAATGCCGCCGAAATCGACACGTCCGAGCCGCATCAGCGGGTCGTCGCCGGTGATGCTGAGGATCCGCCCGGGAACTGCGAGGCACATGGTTAGTCTCCCTGACCCTCGGTCCATGCGGCCCACACCGCCTGGCCGAGCGCGATACCGCCGTCGTTTGGCGGCACCCGGTGGTGCCAGTAGGGCGTCATGCCGGCCGAGGTCAGCGCCGCGATCGCGCCTTCGGTCAGTCGCACATTCTGGAAGCAACCGCCGGTCAGCACAACACGCTCTTCGCCGATCTTCCCGGCGACCTTCGCGACGACCTCGATGAGGCCGTTATGCACCGCCTCCGAAATCGGGCCGGGTGGCTCGCCGGCGCGTAGATCCGCCAGCAGGGATTCCAGCGCCGGCTGCCAGTCGACGACCAGCATGCCGTCCGCATCCGCCGAGACCGGAAAGTCGTAGCATTTGCCGGTTGCGAGGTCGCCGGCCGCCGAGTCGAACGCGATCGGCGCCTGACCTTCATAGGCGTTGACCTGGCAAAGCCCGCACAGCGCGGCGAAGGCATCGAGCAGTCGCCCGACGCTCGACGTCAGCGGCGCGTTGACCTCGCGCGCCAGCATCTGGGAAACCACCCGGCGCTCGGTGGTGTCGAAGGCGGCGACCGGCGCGAGGTCGTTCATCCCGTAGGCATCGTGGCCGAAGGCCTCGACCAGCAGGCCGAGCGCCGAGCGGCGCGGCTCGCGGACGGCGGCCTCGCCGCCCGGCAGCCGGAACCTGCGGAAACAGGCGACCCGCCGCCATGTGGTCCTTTCGACATGGAGGAACTCGCCGCCCCAGACCGTCCCGTCACCGCCGTATCCCGTCCCGTCCCAGGCGATGCCGAGCGCCGGCGGCGCGATCTCGTTCTCGGCGAGGCAGGCCGCGACATGGGCAAGGTGATGCTGCACCGGCACGACCGGCACGCCGAGCTGTTCGGCGGCGCCGCGCGAAGCGAAATCGGGGTGATAGTCGTTGGCCGCGAGCCGCGGCGTGACCGCGTGGAAGCGGACCATGTCGCCGAGCGCCTCGCCGTGGGCGGCGCGGCTCTCGGCCGTCTCCAGGTCGCCGATATGCGAGCCGACGACGACGCTGTTCGGCTGGGTCACCGCCACGGTGGTCTTGAGGTGCCCGCCGACCGCGACGATGCCCTCGGCGACGCCGTCGACCGGAATCCGTGTCGGTGCATAGCCGCGGCCGACGCGCAGGAGCTGGGGACCGCCCGCGACGACCTGAACGACCGAGTCCTCGACCGGGCGGACGATCGGCCGATCGTGGACGAGGAAAAGGTCGGCGATCCGTGCGAGTTGCCCGACCGCCTTATGCTCGTCGATGGCGATCGGCTCCTCGCTGACATTGCCGCTGGTCGCCACCACCGGGAAGCCGAGGTCTTGCATCAGCAGGTGGTGGAGCGGTGCATAGGGCAGGAAGACGCCAAGCCGCGGGTTGCCCGGTGCGACGGAGTCCGAGACAGGCCCGCCTGTCCTCCGGCAGAGCACGATCGGCCTTTCACGGCCGGTGAGCAGCGCGGCTTCCGCCTTGCCGATCCGGCAGCTTGCCCTGGCATCCTCGATCGACGGGAACATCACCGCGAACGGCTTCTCCTCCCGCCGCTTCCGGTCGCGGAGTTGGCGCACCGCCGTGTCGTTGCGTGAATCGCAGATGAGATGGAAGCCGCCAACGCCCTTCACAGCGACGATTCGGCCGTCCCGAATGGCGTCCGCGGCCATCTCGAGTGCGTCGCTGCCGGTGCCCAGGGGGTGCCCATGGCCGTCCCAGAGGGCGATCCGCGGACCGCAGGCCGGGCAGGCATTCGGCTCGGCGTGGAAGCGGCGGTTGTCCGGATCGTCGTATTCCGCCTGACATTCCAGGCACATAGGGAAGCCGGCCATCGTCGTCCGGGCGCGATCATAGGGAAGATCGGCGATGATGCTGAACCGCGGCCCGCACTGCGTGCAGTTGATGAAAGGGTAATGATATCTGCGGCTTAGCGGGTCGAACAGCTCGCTGAGGCAGTCCGGGCAGACCGCCACATCCGCCGGAACCCCGGCTGTCGGCAGCCCCGACTCGTCGCTCTCCCGGATCGTGAAGCCGTCATGACCGGTGGGAGATTGTTCTTTGATTTCAATATCATCGACGCAGGCCCCGGGCGGCGCTGCGGCATCGATCGCGGTCACCAGCGCGTCGATCCGCGAGTCCGCTCCCTCGACCTCGATCGTCACCCCGTCGGTGGTGTTGCCGACCCATCCCGCAAGGTCGAGCGTTGTCGCCTGACGGTAGACAAACGGCCGGAATCCAACGCCTTGCACCACCCCGCGCACCACGATGCGCTTCCGCGCGCGCGAGTCGACAATGGCCATTTTACCCTTCAATTTCAATGCTTTCGAGCAAAACGTCTTGGGCGTTGGGGTCGGAGATGTCGGTGGAGAGGGTGACGTCGAGGCGTGCGCCCTCGGCGATTGTCCCCGCCGCGGACTGGCGGAAATGTTCGCCGAAATGCGCCTCGGTCATATGGCTGAGTGCTCCGCACCACACCGACACCGCCACCACCCGCCGGGCCTTCTCGGCCTCGGCAAGGGCATCGATCTTGGCCATCAGGTCCCGCATCAGCGACGCTTCATGCATGCTGCATCACCTCGTCCGCGACCATTCTCGCAACGGTTTCAACGGCTTGCGCGACCGCCGGCGACAATCCCGCGCCAGTCTCGAAGGACGCCGCCTCGACCGCATAGACGATCGAGCGCGGGGGCAGGGCGCCGAGCGCGCGGCCGAGCGCGATCGCCTCCGCAAGGCCGAAGCCATGGGTCGAGAGGCCGAACTGCAGGTCGGGCAATATCCCCGCATCGTCGGCGAGATCGATGCGATGGGCGGTCCCGGGCGGGGCTCCGGACACGCATGCGTCAATCAGGAATGCGGTCCGGGCGCCCTCGAGACAATCGAGAAGCGAGGCTGCCTCACCGTCATGCTCCACTGTCTCAACGTCCGTCCCAACCATCTCCGTCAGCCGCCGGACGACAACCCGACCGACCCCGTCGTCGCCGCGTTCGGGATTGCCGATCCCGACGATGATGACGCCGTCACCGCTCATCCACTCGTCTCGTCGATGCGTTCGAGCTTGAGGAAATGGGTCGAGCAGGAAATGCAGGGATCGTAGTTGCGGACCGTCTGCTCGCACCGGTGCTGGAGCGCCTCGTCGTCGAGGTCGAGCCAGCCGCCGACATATTCGCGGAGATCCTCCTCGATGCTCGGCTGGTTCTGCGAGGTCGGCGG
>JAGRKY010000688.1 GCA_020442095.1 Bauldia sp. | reverse complement strand
TCTCCATGTTGATCATCTTCACGACCCCGTCCTTGATGGAGTTCATGAAGTCGCGTCCCGCCTCGTTCGACGTGACGATGATCTCACCCGCCTTGCCCGCCTCGGTGACGGCACGGACGATGCCCGGACCGGCCTCTGAGTCGAAGCCGACCATGCCGGTCAGGTTCGGATGGCCCTGGATGATCGCCGCCGTGTTCGCCGCGACCTGCTCGACGTTGGTGCCCGACTCCTCGTCGGCGACTACCGTCACGCCCGGGCAGTTGGCGGCCAGCGCGTCGCGCAGGCCCTGCCGGGCGGCGATGAAGTTGCTCGCGGCGAGGAACGAGATCGTCCCGAGCTCGCCGGTCTCAAGCCCGGCATCCGCATGGTACTTGCACTGGTAGAGGCCATGCTGGAAGCCGAGGTTGTACCAGTCGGTGCCGAGATAGGTCAGGCGCTTCGAGTTGGCGAGGTCGCCGTCGGTGACCACCGTCGGCACCTTGTTGTCGATGCACTTGTCGACCTCGGAAGCCAGCGCGTCGTCCCAGCCGCCGACGACGATGACGCCGGCCGGGTTCTGGGTGCATTCGGCATCGACCGTGGTGATGAAGGCGGCAAGATCGACCGAGGTCGGGCCGGCGATGCGGACCTTCACGTTCAGCGCCTTGCGGGCCGATTCAAGCCCCGGATAGACCCGCTCGACGAACAGCGGCAGGTTCGAGGCATTGCTGATCCAGACATATTCCTGGTCGCTCCGGCTCGCATCCCCGATCGGGACGTCAAGGCCGGTCGGGTCGCCCGCCAAAGCCGGTGAACCGATGCCGATCGCCCCCAGGCCAATCGCGCTCGTGCCAATCGCCATGAGCGCGACAAGCGCCGGTGCGCGGAAAGTCGTTAGTCTCATGATCCCCTCCTTCCGGTGACTTCTCACCTTCCAAGTCATTCCCGTTCGACCCGGCCCGAAGGCCCGGCCGGCATTAACTTCGCAGCCGCAGGCGGGCGAACTGATCGAGGCCGACGCTGACCAGAAGGACGATGCCGACGACGATGAGCTGCCAGAAAGGATTGATGTGCGCGATGATCATCGCGTTCTGGAGGAGCGCCATCAGCAGCACGCCGAGGAAGGCCCCGAAGATCGTGCCGACGCCGCCCGAGAGGCTGGCGCCCCCGAGAACCACCGCGGTGATCACCTTGAGCTCGACGCCCTGGCCGGCCAGCACGACGGCGGTGTTGAGGCGCGATGCGAGAAGCGCGCCGGCGAGACCGGCGAGCAACCCCATGATCAGGAAGAAGCTGAACACCGTGCGGTCGACATTGATGCCCGAAAGCTTCGCCGCGCGGGCGTTGCCGCCGATGTAATAGGCCTGGCGGAAATAGCGCGTGCGCCCGACCAGGAAGGCGAAGAGCAGCACGATCACCGCCATGAACCAGAAGGGCGAGTAGATGCCGAGGATCTTGGTCTGGCCGAAGATGGTGAAATCGTTGCCGATATTGGTGACGCCGGCGCCCGAGACGAGCTGCAGCCCGCCGCGATAGACCGACAGCGTCGCGAGCGTCGCGATCAGCGCGTTGATCTTGAAGCGGGTGACGAGGAGGCCGTTGATCGCGCCGAGGAAGACGCCCCAGGCGCAGCCGACCAGGAAGGCCGGGATCGGCGGAAAGCCGAAATTCTTCGCGGCGAGGCCGGCCATGATGCCGGAAAAGGCGAGGATGCCGCCGATCGACAGATCGAACATGCCGCTGATCATCAGCAGCATCATCCCGCAGGCGAGAATGCCGGTCTGCGCGGTATCGAGGAGGACGACCGCGGCATTCGCCGGGCGCGGGAAGGTGTCCGGCGCGAGGATGGTCATCACCACGATGAGCGCGATGATCAGCACGATCAGCAGGAGCTGTCGCTCGGTGGCGATCAGAACCAGGAAGCCGCGCGCCCGCGGCGTTTCCGCCGGCGGGCTTTCCGGCAGCTGGCCCGCCGAATCCAGTCGCTCGCGTTCTTCCGGGGCGATGTCGTTGCTCATGCTGCGTTCTCTTGTCGGGCTTTCGGAGCGGCGAGTTCGAGGATTGCGACCTCGGTGGCTTCTGAGGCGTCGAGCTCCCCGGCGACCCGGCCGTCGCACATGACGACGACGCGGTGGGCGAGGGCGAGGACCTCGAGCATGTCGGAGGAGACGACGAGGACCGCGATGCCGCCCGCCGCGAGATCCCTGAGGATGCGGTAGATATCGGCCTTCGAGCCGACATCGACGCCGCGGGTCGGCTCGTCGACGATCAGGACCCGGGGGTGCCGCGCCAGCCACTTGGCGAGGAGCACCTTCTGCTGGTTGCCGCCGGACAGGTTGCGCACCTCGCGATCGATGCTCGGCGTCGCGACGCGCAACTCGTCGGTGAATTGCTGGCTGACCGCGCGCATCTCGGATTTCGAGAGCAGGCCGGAATGGGTATAGGCCCTGAGGTTGGCGGCGACGATGTTGGCGACGATGGTGAAATCCATGAAGAGGCCGGTTTCCTTGCGGTCCTCCGGCAGCATCGAAATCCCGGCCGCCATGGAATCGAGGGGGCTCTTCGGCCTGATCTCCTTGCCGTCGACCAGAATCGTGCCGGACTGGACGGGCCGCGCTCCGAAGATCGCCTCGCAGACCTCCGTCCGGCCGGCGCCGAGCAGACCGGCGAGGCAGACGATTTCGCCGTAGCGGATCGAGAAGGAAGCCGACGCGACGCGATCGGCGACGAGGTCCTTCACCTCCAGCGCGACGCCGGCATCCGGCGCGGCACGGCGCGCGTCCGGCTCGAAGGAAAGCTCGCGCCCGACCATCATCGAGATCAGGTCGTCGTGGGTGACAGAGGCGGTATCGGCATCGCCGGTCACCGAGCCGTCCTTCATCACGGTGACGCGGTCCGATATCTCGAAGATCTCGGACATCCGGTGCGAGACGTAGATGATGGCGACGCCCTGCTCCGCCAGCCGCCGGATCACCCTGAAGAGATGGCGGCCCTCGGTGATCGTCAGGGACGAGGTCGGCTCGTCGAGGATGATGAGCTTGAGATCGTGCGACAGGCCCTTGGCGATCTCCACCATCTGCTGCTGGCCGGGCGACAGGTGCGAGACCGGCCGCCGCGGATCGATATCGACCTCGAGGTCGGCAAGGATGCGGCGGGCGCCCTCGAGCATCGGCGCGCGCTTGATGACGCCCATGCCGTTTACCGGCTGGCGGCCGGCATAGATGTTCTCGGCGACGCTGAGCGCGCCGACGAGGCTGCGCTCCTGGTAGACCATGGCGACCCCGGCCTCGGCGGTGCCCTGTTCGTTGAGGCCGGCAAGCGGCACCCCGTCGAGGCTGATCGACCCGGAGTCGGGCTGATAGACGCCCGCCACCAGGTGCATCAGGGTCGACTTGCCGGCGCCGTTCTCGCCGATCAGCGCGTGGACCTCGCCGCGCTGAACCTCCAGCGACACGTTGTCGACGGCGCGGACACCGGGAAACGTCTTGACGACATTGCGGATCGCAAGACGTGGCGCCTGGCCCGGTTCTGGCTTGCCGGGAACGGTGTTCATGGGCGGTCCATGGCGAGAGGGCGGGATTCCGGCGCCCGGCGGCTCCGGGCCGGGCCGGCGATGCCGGGACCGGTGGCAACCCGGGTCACGACTTCCGATTGCGCTTCTGACGTTCTTCTTCGTCTCGTGACCATGGAACCTGCACCTGAAGAACTTCGGAGGCGTGTGGCGTCGATCGCCACGGTTTCCTCAGGATGCGGATTCAACGCGCCGCATGTCAATAGGATTTCAGCTATTTTACCTATTGCTGTTCATTTTGGCGAGAGTTTGCGCTGAAATGCCGGATTATCAGGCATGATCGAACTCGCCAGCTATTGACCGATGATCAAAGGTCGGAGCTATTGACCGTCCAGCCGGACCCTGTCATATCTGGACGCGAAAGAGCCTGCTCGTGGCGGATTTCAGCCGTTTTCAGGCAAACATCCGCCCTGAGGGGGCGGCAGATCGGGATTCACGGGGAGGGTGCAAATGGCCAAGACCGCCTATCCGGCGCATCCGGAGGTGCCTATCAGCAAGGCCGTCCGCGCCGGGGATTTCGTGTTCACCTCGGCCTATGGACCATGGACCTTTGACCCATCGAAGGTCGTCTTCGACGCCGACGGCAACATCACCGACGACGGAACCGGCGAAAAGAACGTCCCGTTTGACGAGCAGGTGCATCGCACCTTCGGTTTCGTCAAAGCCGCCCTCGCCGCCGCGGGCTGCACGCTGGACGACGTGGTGGACTGCCAATGCTGGCTCTCCGACGCCCGCGACTTCGTCCGCTTCAACGAGATCTACAGCACCTATTTCTCGAAGGATCCGCCGGTGCGCTCGGTCTTTCCCGCCAGGTTCATGTTCGACTGCATGGTGGAGATCAAGGTAACAGCCTACCGGCCCCTGTCAGGCTCATAGGCGATGCAGGCCGCGATCCACCAGATCGTGACCTTTGCGAGCGAGCCTTTTCGCGGCAATCCGGCATTCGTCCTGTCGGTGGAGAACCCGGTCCCGGACAGCATCATCGGCCAGGTCGCCGACCAGCTCCGCGAAGGGGTGCTCTCCTGCCTTCGCAGGCTCGATGACGACCGTGTCTTGCTGACCTTCCACTCGCGAACCGGCCGTCATAGCGGCGCGGGGCATTCGGCGGCGGCGGCCGCCCATGTCCTGCTCGTCGAGACCGGGGCGACGCGCGGCACCTTCGTCCTCGATGACGGCAGCGAACGGATCGTCACCCGCGACGGCACGCGAATATCGGTTCCCTGGCCGCTGATGCCGTATGACGACGTCGCGATGGTCGAGACGCTTTCGGCGGCGCTCGGCATCCCGGTGACGGAGGCCCAGGTCTCCGACTTCGGCTATGTCGCGATCGCCGACGACCCGGCGGCGATCCAGCGCATGAATCCCGACATGGAAGCGATTGCCAAGCTCGACCGGGGAACCGTCATCGTCACCGGACCGGGCAACGCATCCGATATCGTGATCCGGGTTTTCGCGCCGAAGCTCGGCCTGCCCGAGGACCCGGTCTGCGGGACGGCCCACCGGATCATCGTTCCCTACTGGTCGCGGCGGCTCGGCCTGAACGAGCTGCACAGCCGGCAGCTGTCGCCGCGCGGCGGCGACCTGTGGTGCCGCCTGGAGGACGATGCCGTGGTGATCACGGGCGAGTCCCGGGCGTTCCTCAAGGGAAGCGTGGAACTCCCGGACGGCTAGTCGCCACCCGGTTTCGTCGGCCGGTCCCGTCGGGTCTCGCGGCCCGCCGGCTCGACCGGCGGGCAACGACACGAAATCAGTCGTCCCAGGTGTTGCCGAAGTGCGGCTCGGTGGTGTTCACACCATGCGGGAAGACGCGCTTGTTGTTGTAGTGGGACTCGCTGTGGCGGATGCCGGGCAGCATGTCGTGGCCGGCCCAGTATTTCCGCCCGCAGACCAGCAGGTCCTCGGCCGGGAACTTGCTGATCACCTCGGCGCCGTCCTTGGTGACCACCATCTCTTCCTCGATCCGCGCAGCGTGGTGGCTGCCCTTGGCCGGCCAGAAGGTCTCGAGCGCGAAGACCATGCCCTCCTGGATGACCTCCGGGTGGTCGATGGAGACGAGGCGGCTGATCACCGGCCGCTCCCAGATGCCGAGCCCGATGCCGTGGCCGTACTGGAGACCGAAGGCAGCCTCCTCGTTCGGGAAGCCGAATTCCTCGGCCTTCGGCCAGATCGACGCGACCTCGCCGGTGGTCACGCCCGGCTTGATCATCGCGATCGCCTGGTCGAGATAGTCGCGGCAGCGCTTGTAGGCGTCGAGCATCTCCTGCGAGGCACTGCCGACCGAGAAGGTGCGGTAGTAGCAGGTGCGGTAGCCCATATAGCTGTGCAGGATGTCGAAATAGGCGGGGTCGCCCGGCCGGTGCGCGCGGTCGGAGAAGACATGCGGATGCGGGCTGCAGCGCTCGCCGGAAATGGCGTTGACGCCTTCGACATATTCCGAGCCGTTGTCGTAGAGGAACTTGGAGGCGAGGCCGACGAGCTCGTTCTCGCGGACGCCGGGACGGAGCGCCATGTAGATCTCGTCATAGACCGCGTCGACCATGCCGGCGGCATGGGTCAGCAGGCTGATCTCGTCCTGGGTCTTGATGACGCGGGCGTCCTGCATCAGCCATTGGCCGTCGACGACCTTCACGCCGCGCTCCTGCAGCGCGAAGAGCACCGGGGGCTCGATCAGGTCGACGCCCACCGGCTCGTTCTTGAGGCCGTGCTTCTCGAGCTCGCGGACAATCTTGTCGGCGGTTTCCTCGGCGCGCATCATGTTGGGGGTCATGGCGCCGCGCAGCAGCGGGATGCCGGCGCGCGAGCGCTCGTCGCCGCCCATCCAGGGGCTGTAGAGCGCGTGATGCTTCGCCGCCGAGCCGAAATCCCAGAGGATCGGCTCGCCGCCCTGCGGCAGCAGGGTCCAGCGGGAGACCTTGTCCTGCGCCCAGGTGCCGATATGGGTGCTGGTGATGTAGCGGACGTTGGTCATGTCGAAGCAGAGCAGCGCGCCCATTTCCGACTCGGCCAGCTTGCCCTTGATCCGGTCCAGCCGCTCGCGCCGGAGCCGGTCGAAGTCGACGCGCTGTTCCCAATCGACCTGCATCGTTCCGTAGGTGGCGATCGACATGAGCTTTAGTCTCCTCCTTCAGCGCATCCTCTCGGGGACCGCATTGCTTAATGCAACCCTCCGCCGGCCCGACAAGAGCGACGGAGTGTTTCGAACCACTGTGATTTCGGCCATTGAGGCTCCAAACCAGCGGAGTAGCACCGCGCCACCGGCTGGCGGAGAGCGAATTCATCCACTTCGGACCTAATGGACGTCACGAAGCTGTCGGCCCGGAATCCGCACCGGCGCCCCCGGCCGGCCCGCGGAGGGCGGTCGCCGAAGCCGACCGCCCGCTCCGCGGAGCCAATTTGCCTCGAAACCGGGCATTCCGCCCCGGTGCCTATTCGCGCGGCGACCAGAGCGCGCCCGGCTTCTCGTCGAGCACCTGCAGGCCGGTCTGGTAGCTGACGAGCTCGAGCTGCATTCCCCAGGGCGACAGGAAATACACCCAGCTGAGCCGCTTGGACGGCCCTTCCTGCATGGTTACGACCTCGCCCTGGACAGTGAGGCCATGCGACTTGAGGTAGGCGACCGCCGCGTCGATATCCTCGACGTAGAAACCCAGATGGTTTCCGCCGACATCGCTGTTCTTCGGCGGAACCTTGGATGCGCCGTCGAGCTCGAACTCGAAAAGCTCGAAGTTCGAGCCGTTCTTGCAGCGGAACATCCGCAGGCACCGCAGGATCGCCCTCGGGTCGACGCCGAGCTGGACCTGCATCCAGTCGTCGTCCGACTGGAAGGGTCCGATCGAGAAGACCAGATCGCAGCCGATCACGTCGACGAAGAAGCGCGTGGCTTCTTCCATGTCGGGCACCGTGAAACCGATATGGTCGGTGCCCGCGAGCCCCGGCAGGCCGCTCATCGCTTTGACGAAGCGTCGGAAATCATGGTCATGAGCCGCAGCTTCTGCAGCTCGAAGAGCTTGTCCTTGACCTTGGCGAATTCCTCGAGATGGGGCAGCTCCATGTGCTTGTCCCATTCCTCGCGGCTGATCCAGTTCTCGTAGAAGGTGAACTCGGCCGGATCGTCATTGTCCTGGTGGAGCCAGTATTCGACGCAGCCCGGCTCGGCGCGGGTCGGCGCGATCAGGCCGCTGAGGAAAGCCTTGGTCTCCTCGATCTGGCCATTCAGGGCACGAAGATGTGCAACGACGGTCAGTTGTTCGCTCATTTCAGGTGTTCCTCCCTTGGGTTGAATATCATTTGCTCAAAAATACCGTCTCGCGGAGCCGGAAATCCAGGCAAAGGTACGATCGCTCCGCGCCTTCATACGGCGACGACATCGCGGTCCGCCGGCCCGCACCGTCAGGTGCGGACGACGATCTTCAACTGCGTGCCAGCGGGATCGAGCAAAGCCTCGAAGCCTTTCTCGACAACGTCTTCGGCGTCGATCCGGGACGTGATCACCTTCTCGACCGGGAAGTCGCCCGAAGCGATCAGACGGGCGATCCGCGGCCAGACCTGGACCGGATAGCACCACGTCGCCTCGACGGTGATGTCCTTGAGCGCCCAGAGCATCGGGTCGACGCTGGCGGGCTTCATGTGGAGGCCGACCTGGACCACCTTGCCCTGGCGGCGGACCGCGTCGACGCAGGCATTCAGCGAGGCTTCGAGGCCGACGCATTCCAGAGCGACATCGACGCCGACGCCCTCTTCGGTCAGGTCCCGGATGACTTCCTGGAGATTCTCGGTCTTCGGATCGACGACGACCGCGTAGGGCGCGATTTCGGCGATGATCCGGCGGCGGTTGGGATTCGGCTCCGAAACGATGATCACCGAGGCGCCGGCCGCCTTCGCCGACAACACGGCCAGCGCGCCGATCGGGCCGGCACCCGAGACCAGCACCGTCGAACCGGCGGTCACCCCGCCGCGGTCGACGCCGTACATGGCGACCGCCGCGGGCTCGATCATCGCGCCCTGTTCATCGGTCAGGGAATCGGGGATCGGCTGGGCGTTATAGTCCTTGATCACCGCCTGTTCGGCCATCCCGCCCCAGGCCCAGCTAAGGCCGACACAGGCCATCTCGGGCGACAGGTGATAAAGCCCGCGCTTGCCGTAATAGTCGTTGCGCGGCGACAGGAGCGGCTGGATCGAGACCCGGTCCCCCGGCTTCACATGGCTGACGGCCGAGCCGACCTTCGCCACCCGCGCGGAGAATTCATGGCCGAGAATCTGCGGGTTGGTCGCCCCGGTGAAGACGTGCGGCTCGATCGGTGTGACGATCGGTCCGGCGATGTATTCGTGAAGGTCGGTACCACAGATCCCGGTGCAGAACGGCTCGACGAGGACGTCGTCCTCGGCAAGCGCATCGGGCGGCGCCACATCGTCAAGCCGGATGTCGCGCGCGGCGTGGAAACGAACGGCTCTCATACTGCCTCCCTCAGGCTCTGCTGGACCGCCTGGCCCCGGATTGCGGTTCCCGCAGGGGCGCCGCCTTGGCTGATCGACCCGTCATCCGAACAGACAACGGCGAAAAGCCGACCGGCCGTCCCGGCCGGTCGAAGGGCCCCGAGAGCCAACGGAGCGAGGTTATGGCCTAGCAAAGGCGTCCGGTCGCGATTATACGCTTTTTGTCCAATCCGGATAATTCGCGTATCATAGTCCGAAACATGACCCAGCCCCAGCGTACCCTGTCCGATCACGAGCTGTCGCGCGTGATCGATTTCCTGCGGAAGATCCGCCGGCCGTTCGACGACCGGGTCCCCGGCGCCCGCCCCGATCCCTACTGGAACATCGTGCTGGAGCTGGTCGACTGCCACCTCCAGCAGCTGCCGCTCAACAAGACGACGCTGATCGAGCTGTCGCAGACGAGCTACGGCGCGGGGAACCGGCTGATCGCCAAGATGATCGAGGAAGGGCAGATCGTCAGCATCCCGCGCAGCCCCCGCCACAAGACGAGCCTGCTGGCGCCGAGCCCGGAGCTCGTTGCGTCCTTCATCGACTATGCGGTGCAGGTCAAGGCGCATCTCGCCAAGACCTTCGGCCTCCGCTCGGGCAGCGAGACGGACGAATATTATTTCGGCGGGTCCTATTTCGCCGCCCATATCATCGCGCCGGTGCAGGGCACCGACATCAGCTCGTCGGCGCTGCGGAACCTCCGCTTCCTCCTCCACGACGACAACTATTTCGCGTCGATGCGCAACATGTGGTCCGATTTCCGCAACGATATCGGCCGGATGAGCAGCTTCGACCTGCGCCCCCTGCCCGAGCTCTACGA
>JAGRKY010000687.1 GCA_020442095.1 Bauldia sp. | reverse complement strand
CGGAAGGTCTCGTAGCCGAAGACCTTGTGGAGGGTGTCGGCGGCCGCCCGCATGGCATCGCCGGTCGCGCCGGTCGGTTTCGGTCCGGGTGAGGTCATGAGTTCTCGGGTACTTCCTGGTGAACCGCGCCGTCCGCGACGCCGAGGCGCTGGGCGCGGGCCCCAAGCGGTGCGAAGACCGCCGCGTCGGTGCCGGTCATGAAGGCCTGGCAACCGAGGGCGTCGAGGAGGTCGAAGAGCGCGGCGCGCC
This sequence comes from Bauldia sp., assembly GCA_020442095.1. The sequence continues at coordinate 3,500 of JAGRKY010000687.1, read as the reverse complement.
GGCTCTCGTCGAGATGGGCGGCGATCTCGTCGAGGAGGACCACCGGGGTCTCGCCGGTGAGCCTGGTGACGAGCCGGGTCTGGGCGAGCACGAGACCGACCAGCAGCGCCTTCTGCTCGCCGGTCGAGCAGGTCTCGGCCGGCATGTCCTTGGGGCCGTGGCGGACGACGAGGTCGGAACGGTGGGGCCCGAGGAGGGTGCGTCCGGCCGCAGTGTCCCGTCGTCGCTCGTCGCGAAGGCGCCGGCGGTAGCTGTCCTCGGCGGCGCTCGCGGTGAGCTCGTCGAGATCGGCTTCCAGCGTCCCGTCGAGGGCGATGACCGCAGCGGGGAAGGGGCCGGCGGCCCCGGCCTCGCCGATCATCGCGTCGGTGAGCCCGGCCCATTCGCGCCGCGCCGCGGCAATGGCGACGCCGAGCTCGGCCATCTCCGCCTCGATCGCATCGAGCCAGCGGCTGTCCGGCGACGGGTCGGCCAGCACGCGGTTCCGTCCCCGCATCGCTCGCTCAAAGGCATTGGCGCGGGCGCCATGGGTCTTGTCGATGGCGAGCACTGCCCGGTCGAGGAAGCGCCGCCGGTCGGCCGGCGGGCCGGTGAACAGCCCGTCCATGGCCGGGGTCAGCCACAGGACCCTGAGATGATCGAGGAAGGCGGCGGAAGATCCGGCGGGTGCGTGATTGACCCGCACCTGGCGGCGGGTCTCGCCGGCGACGACGCCGGTGCCGAGATCGACCGTGCCGTCGGCATTGGCGACCTCCACCGCGATCGCCCAGCCGCCGCTGCCGGCCTGGCGCGCGACCGCCTCGATCCGGGCGCCGCGAATGCCGCGCCCCGGCGACAGGAAGGAGACTGCCTCGAGGAGGTTGGTCTTGCCGGCGCCGTTCGGCCCGGTCAGCACCACCGGGCGCTGGTCGAGCCTGAGGGAGAGCGCCGCGTAGTTGCGGAAATCGGTGAGCTTCAGCGACGTGACGGCAGCCCGGGCGGCGGCGGGCGCGGCCCCGGTCGGGATGTCTCCTGCTGCTGCTTCGCTCGACCCTTCCAAGCCGCGCACTCTAGCCGCGTCGCCGGCCAAGTCGAGGGGCTTGCCGGTCGCGAGGCGCCCCGGCACTCGTCCGGTTCCGGAGTGCCGCATTCTTGGCGGTTTTCAGCGCTTGTCTCGATAGCCATGGCGCGGGGGCGGGCGACGACGGGTTCGCCGTCGGCGGGACGGGGAAGACGGGGTGAACCAGACATCGCCGAAGCTGCGAGCGGCCGCGCCGTCCGCTATCCGGCCGGTGCAGGGGCCCGAAGGTTTCCGCCAGGCGTTGGCGGAGGCCCCGGGCCTGCCGCTGTCCTTCCTCTTCCATGTCGTGCTGGCCGTGCTGCTGGTGCTGGCGGCGCGCGCCGCGATCCAGCCGCAGCCGGTCGTCGAGAAGAGCCTCGCCGTCGACATCCTTACGCCGGAGCAATTCGCCGCGCTCGCGCCGGCGGAAGAACCATCGCCGGAAGCGCCCGCGGACGTGCCCGCGCCGTCGCGGGACACGCCTGCGCCGTCCGAGACGATCCGGCCAACCCGGATGCTGTCGGGCGCCGCGCTTGCCGACCCCCGCAGCCGCGAGGCGCGGGAGACCCTGCCGCAACTCGAATCCGACGAGCGGATGATCCAGATCTGCGGTCTGGAGGCGATGGAGCAGGTCCATAGCTGGCGGCCGGATTTCCGGCCCGACGCTCTGGTCGCCTATGCGCTTTCCGACCCGACGATCGCCGGCGACCGCATTCATGCCAACGGCGCCGCCTTCCGGAGCGAGGGGAGCTGGTACGAGATCAGCTTCGATTGCGCGGTGTCGCCCGACCACATGCAGGTCCAGTCCTTCTCCTTCCGGGTCGGCGACCCGGTACCTCAGGAGGAGTGGGAGGCGCATAACCTGACGACGAAGTCCTGAGCGAGGCCGGCAAGGCCGGCCGCCGCCGGGTCAGGCGCCGCGGTCAGCCAGAACCTTGATTCCAAACGATTTCGGAAACGGGAGCGAGGACCTATGCCGCACTGCACAAAGGCCCTTGCCGGGAATCAATTCCCGTTCCATATTTGATTCTCCCGTAAACAACTGAAAGGAGGTGATCCAGTGTCTCATTGTCAAACCCCGCGTGTGGCGGTGGACCTGATCTGGAAGGGTGCTTCTTTCGAGGTGCGCGCCTCCTGATTTCGGGGCCGAGTTTTCGCTCACACCGCATCCGCGGTTAAGGCAATGGAAGGGCCGTCCCATCGGGCGGCCCTTCGATTTTTCGGGACGTGCTTTCGCGCCTATTTGCGCGCCTGCCACCAGGCGATGGTCGCGCGGATCGCGTCCTCAAGGGGCGTCGCTTCGATGCCGAAGGTGCTCGTGAATTTCGACCCGTCGACGACGAAGGGCCGGGTGAATTCGTAGCGCATCTCGTCGAGCTCGCGGACCGCGGGGACGAAGAGGCCGAGCAGCCGGAGCAGCCAGCGCGGCGTCGGCGTGGCGTCGATCTCGCGGCCGAGCACATCGCCGATCAGCGACACGATCTCGCGCTGGGTGCGGGCCGGCGCATTCGGCACGTGCCAGATGCCGCCAGTCGCGCGATCACCGGTGCCGAGCGTCGCCATGACCCGCGCCGCGTCGCCGAGGAAGGTGAAGCTGTGCGGCTGGTCGGGATCGCCGAGGATGCGCGCGGACCTGCCGGCGAGCGCACGTCCGATCACCTCGTCGCCGAGCGGCGACTGGAAGGTGGCGCGGGGACCGAAATAGTCCGACGCCCGGGCCGTCGCGACCTCGATGTCGCCGGTGGCAGCGAGCTGCGCGAGTTCGTCCGCCATTTCGGCACGGACCGCGCCCTTGCGGGTCGTCGGCCGGACCGGCAGGTCCTCGGTGATCGGCGCGCCATGGGTATCGCCGTACATGTAGACATTCTCGAAGGAGACGTATCGCGCGCCGGCCTCCCTCGCGGCGGTGGTCACCGCGCGCTGGAGCGGCGGAAAGAGATCCGCCCAACGTGAATAGGGCGGGCTGAGGCACTGGTAGACGGTGGTGGCGCCGGCGGCGGCCACCTGCGCGAAGACCGACGAGGATGCGTCGCCCGCGGCATGGACGACACCGGCGGGAAGGCCGGCGACCGGCTTCCGGCTGACGAGGCGGACGGCCTCGCCCCGCGCGGCGAGTTCATCGACAAGCGCCAGGCCGACCGGCCCGGCGCCGAAGACAACGTGAAGGTCCGGCATGGCTCATCCCGATGTCCGACGGAACAGCAGGATAGCGGATTTCGGATCGGGCCTCTTGATCGACCGCAAAGCGGGGTGGGGAGGCCGGAGCCTAGAACCCCATCTGGCGGCGGCCGAGGTCGGTGAGGTCGGCCTCGGTGGCGCGGCCGGTGAAGTCCACCTCGAAATCCATCGCCGCGAAATCCGGTGCCGACCGGCCGGCGACGAAGGCCTCCCTCTGCCGTGGGAGATAGGCGCGGTTCTTCGGGCAGTCCGGCGCCGAGCCGATGTAGATGACGCTGGCGTA
>JAGRKY010000686.1 GCA_020442095.1 Bauldia sp. | reverse complement strand
GACGATGGCCGACAAGATCGTCGTCATGCAGAGCGGCAATATCGAGCAGATCGGAAGCCCGATCGAGCTCTATGACCGGCCGGATAACATCTTCGTCGCCGGGTTCATCGGTTCGCCGGCTATGAATTTCTTCGCCGGAAAGTTCGACGGCAAAATATTTACCACCTCCGGTGGCCAGTCGATCCCCGTCGGCCGCGACGCGGGCGGCACGTCCAGCCGCGAGGCGGTGCTCGGGGTGCGGCCGGAGGACCTGACATTCGCCGGCGGCGACCAGGAGAATGGCATCCTGTTCCGCACCGAGGTCCGCATCGTCGAGCCGACCGGGCCGGAGGAGCATGTCATCGCCAGCTTCGAAGGCGAGGAGATGGTTGCCGTGCTGCGCGGGCGACATGGCCTGAAGAACGGCGAATCCGCGGCGTTCACGGCCGAGGCCGGCAAGCTTCACCTGTTCGACGCCGGAACCGGCAAGCGGATATCCTGAGGGGCCCCTCATGGACGCCACCGCCGCTTCCCAGGGGCGCCTCGCCGGCAAGATCGCGATCGTCACCGGAGCGGCAGGCGGCATCGGCGGCGCGGTGACCACCCGCTTCGCCCGCGAAGGCGCGAGGGTGGTGGCGATGGACCTGGCGCCGGCGCTCGACAAGGCGCCATACCGGGCGGCGTGGAACGAGGCCTCGGTGGTCCCGGTGCCGATCGACCTCGCCGACCGCGGCGATACCGACCAGGCGGTCGCCAGGGCGCTGGCGGTCTTCGGCCCGCCGGACGTGCTCGCCACCGCGGCGGCGCTGAAGGGCGGCGCCAATTTCCTGACCGTCACCGACGACGACTGGGACCGGTATATCGCGGTCAATCTGACCGGCACCTTCCGCGTCTGCCGCAAGGTCGCCGAGGCGATGGTCGCGGCCGGCAAGGGCGGCCGGATCGTCACCATCGGCTCGGTCAACAGCTTCATGTCAGAGCCGGATGCCGCGCAATATGTCGCCGCCAAGGGCGGCGTCGCGATGCTGACCCGGGCGATGGCGGTCGACCTCGCCCGATACGGCATCCTCGCCAACATGATCGCGCCGGGGCCGATCAGGGTCCCCAACGCAGCCGACCAGTACGAGGAGCCGAAGCTCGCGGCGTCGCTTCACGACGAGGTGGCGCTCGCCCGTCCCGGGCTTCCGGAGGACTGTGCCGCCGCGGCGCTTTTCCTCGCCGAGGACGAGAACCGCTACACGACCGGCAGCACGATCACCGTCGACGGCGGCCTGTCGGCGATGATCTTCGGGGCGATGCGCGATGGATGACGCCGCCATCCGCGGGTCAGACGATGATCGACGGCGGACAGGCGAGCCGCGCCACATAGTCCATCGCCGCATCGGCGTGGCGCCGGGCGTCGCGGAGGCTGAAATTCAGGTGACCGGGCAGCAGCGTGTCGAAATCGACCGCGGCGAGGGTGCGGACCGTCGCGCAGACCGCGCCGATGTTGCAGTCATAGATGTCCTGGATGGCGACCTTGCCGCCCCAGAAGAGGGCGTCACCGCCGACAAGGATGCGTCGCGTCGGGGTGGTGACCAGGTAGGAGGCGTGATCGAAGGAATGGCCGGGCGTCTCGATCAGCTCGATGGTGACCGGGCCGACGGCCAGCGGCCGGCCCGGCTCGACGACGGTGTCGATGGCGCAGGCGCGATAGCGGTAGTCGGCCGGATAGACGCCGGCCTGGCGGGCGCGGTCGAGGCTGATCGCCACCTCGTCGCCGGCCTCGACCATCTTCGCCGTCGCGGCGCCGGCATAGGTCGTGAGGCGCAGCCGCTCGCGGAGATCGGCGGCGCCGCCGGAATGGTCGGCATGGCCGTGGGTGACGAAGAGATGGCGAATCGCGGCGGGATCGATGCCGTCCTCGGCGAGGATTTCGGAGAGGCGCTCCGGATTGCGCCCGGCGCCGGAATCGAAGAGCAGCCATTGGTCGCCGGCCGCGATCATGAAGACGTTGCAGTCAAAGGCGTCGGAAAGGTCGAAGCCCGCGCCGCCGCTCAGAACCAGATGCAGTCCGTCTTCAATCTTCATCGTCAACTCCCGATTTCAATTCACATCCATTCCCGGCGGGCGACGCGGCCCGTGCCGGCGCAACCGGAGACCCGCGCATAATGCACACCGGCGCCTTTTGCGACATTGCCTGGGACAAGGACGGCAAGCAGACCGGTTTCATCAGCTTTCCGTATTCGATCGACCGGTCTCCCTATTACCAGATCAAGGTTCCGGTCTGCCGGATCGCCAATGGCGAGGGACCGGGCCTGGTGCTGATGGCCGGCAATCACGGCGACGAGTATGAGGGGGAGCTGACGCTTCTCAAGGTCATGCGCCTGCTCGAGGCGGAGGCGGTGACCGGCAGCGTGACGATCCTGCCGGCGACCAATCTCCCGGCTGTGATGGCGGCCAAGCGCTGCTCGCCCTTCGACGGCGGCAACCTCAACCGTGCCTTTCCCGGCGATCCCGCCGGGGGACCGACCCATCGCATCGCCCATTATGTCGAGCACGATATCCTGCCGCGCCACGATGTGCTGTTCGACATCCATTCCGGCGGCACCAGCATGGACCACCTGATCTGCTCGCTGATCGAGCGCATGCCGGACCCGGCGCGCCAGGAAAAAGCGGTCGCGCTGCTCGGGGCGATGCGGATGCCCTATGGGATGATCGCCGATAACGGACCCGACTCGCCGACCTCGATGGCGGCGGCGCTGAGGGCCGGCTGCATCGGCCTGTCGGGCGAATTCGGCGGCGGGGCGACGGCGACGCCGCGCACCATGGCGATGACTGCGCTCGCCGTCGACAACCTGCTTCTCGCCCTCGGCATCACGAAGAAGCGGCTGCTGACCGACAGCGACGTCGAGACCGAGACCCGCATCATCAGCCAGGGTCCGCAGAGCTTCTTCGTCTATGCCGAAAGGCAAGGCTGGTTCGAGCCCGCCGTCGATATCGGCGATATCGTCGCGGCCGGCGACATCGCCGGCTGGATGCACGACCTCGAACGGCCACTGGAGCCGCCGGAGGAGCTCCGTTTCCGGGCCGGGGGCGTGGTGCTTTCCCGCCGCCTCCATACCCACAGCCAGTCGGGCGACAGCCTGTTCAACGTCGCCGAGCTCGTCGAATGACACCGCGGCGGACGGCTCCCCTGGCGGCGCGGTCCGCGCGGTCAAAGGGCCTCCGGAAGGACGGCGAGGCAGCGGTCGACGTCGCCCGCGTCGTTATAGAGATAGGGCGAAATCCGCACCCGGCCCTCGCTGCCCCAAACGACGATGTCGCGTTCGCGCAACCGCGCCTCGACACCCTCGGCATCGTCGACGGCGAAGCAGATATTGGCGGCCCGGAATTCCGCCTCCGCCGGCGTCGTCACGTCGAGTCCGAGGTCGATCATGCCATCGCGCAGCCGGTGGCCAAGCGCCGCGCAATGGGCGAAGCGGGTCTCCGGCGGAATCGCGAGCAGGTGGTCGAGGCCGTTCTCCAGGACGTGGATCGCGAGGAGCGGCGGGTTGCCGGTCTCGAAGCGATCGGGTCCGGACTTGACCCGGTGGCCGTCAAGCGGCAGGCGGGCATCCGGCTCCTCAACGGAATGCCAGCCGAGGCCGGGCGGCGAAAGCTCGGGCCAGCGCCGCTGGTTGACGCAGAACAGGCCGCAGCCGTGAACGGCGAGGAGCCACTTGTAGCAACAGCAGACGAGGATGTCGCAAAGGCTGCCGTCGACCGGCACCGGCCCGAGGGCGTGGGAGACGTCGACGATCAGCCGGGCGCCGACGGAATCGGCGATGGCGCGCAGCGCCTCGAGATCCTGCCGCGCCCCCGTCAGGTGACTGACGTGGCTGACGAAGATGGCCCGCGTCCGGGAATCGACCACCGCGGCGTAGTCCTCGCTGGTCGCGGCCACACCGCTTCCCGCCCAGCGGATATCGATGCCGCGCGACCGCGGCCCGGCGGCGGCAAGCACGACGGAGGGAAAATCGGCGGGAGCGACGACGACGTTGTCGCCGGGATTGGCGTTGAAGGCGGACGCGGCGAGGATCATGCCGTCGGAGGCATTGATGAGAAACGAGACGTCGCCAGGCTCCATCGCGGTGAGGCGCGCCGCCTTTTCGCGCACCCGCGTCGCCGTATCGAGCAGCCGCCCGCGCCCGGCCATGCCGTCCGACTTGTCGGCCATGAAGCGCTCGATGGCGGCCATGTGGCTCTTCAGCATCGGCGTCTCGCCACCCGCCGCGAGATGCGTGAGACGGTCGAGACCGACAAAGGCGTCCCTAGCGATAAGCGGCCCCGATCCCGGCGTCGTTCCGCCGGGATTTTTCGCCCCGCCGTCCGGTGTCGCATCGCCGTCGCCCATCGCCTCCGCCCTTCCAGCGCCTTCCGCTTGACCCGACCCAAGAAGGTGGTAAACTTCTTTTAATATGAATGCAATTCTACAATTAAGGAATATCGATCATATTCGCATAAGGGGGGACCTCAGCTATGATATCGCGATTTCTTGGTCTGGCCGGCGCGGCGGTCCTTTCCGCCG
>JAGRKY010000685.1 GCA_020442095.1 Bauldia sp. | reverse complement strand
TTCATGATCGCTCCGGAGTGAAAAACGTATGGCTGACCAGTCCCCCCGTCGCCGAACCGCCACCCTGTTCGCGGTCGTCGCGCTTGCAGGCATCGTCGCCGGGGCGGGTGCGGTATATGTCATGCGGTCGGGGGATGGCAACGGCGGCGATTCCACCGACACGGCCGAAGTCGACTGCTCGTCCGCCGTGGCGGCCGGCAAACGCGTCGATCCCTTCGCCAAGGGCGAGGTCGCGGCGTTCAGCGTCGCCTCGAATCCGGACTATCTCGGCGACCTGAAATTCCTCGATCCCGACGGCGGCGAAACCACGCTCGCCAGCTTCGCCGGCAAGACGGCGCTGGTGAACCTGTGGGCGACATGGTGCGTGCCCTGCCGGACCGAGATGCCGGCGCTCGACCGTCTCGAGGCGGCGCTCGGCAGCGACGATTTCGAGGTCGTCGCGATCAATATCGACCTCGACAACGAGGAGCGGGCGCGTGCCTTCCTCGACGAGATCGAGGTGAAGAGTCTCGGCTTCTACTCGGATCCGAGCACCGACGTCTTCAACGCGCTGAAGAAGCGGGGGCTCGCACTCGGCCTGCCGACGACGTTGCTGGTCGATGGCAAGGGATGCCGGATCGGCTCGGTGCAAGGGCCGGCGGAGTGGGATTCGCCGGACGCCAAGGCGCTGATCGGCGCGGCGCTGGGGGGATAGCGGCGCGGCGGCTTTCCGCGGCGCTGCGTCAGGCCGCGCGGGCGGCGGCCGCCTCGGCCGGCATCGGGACCGGGGCTATCGTCGGGGCGGGTTCGGGTTCGACGCCGTCGACGACGATCCGGTTGCGGCCTTCTGCCTTGGCGCGATAGAGCGCCCTGTCCGCCGCCGCCAGGATGGAATCGACGGTCCGGCCGCCGTGATTGCCGCTCTCGGCAATGCCGCCGCTGAGCGTCGCGCTGAGCTCGGTGGCATCGAGGGTCCGGCAGGTCTCGGTGAAGGCGTGGCGGATACGCTCTGCGACCACCAGCGTCATTGCGGCCGAGGAACCGGGAAGGGCGATGGCGAATTCCTCGCCGCCGAGGCGCCCGATCAGATCCGGTCCGCGCAGAACGCGGATGGAAATCGCGCCGAACTGCTCGAGGACGCGATCGCCCATGGCATGCCCATGGCCGTCGTTGATCGACTTGAAACGGTCGAGGTCGAAGACGATGACCGAAAACGGCTTGTCGTCGAAGAGCGACTGTTCGAGCAGGTTCGCGGCATTCTCCAGGAAGGCGCGACGGTTGGCGACGCCGGTCAGCGGATCGATCCGGGCCGCGGTCTTCTGCACCATCTCGCGCTGTTCCTTGACCATCGCCACCGCGAAGATGGCCGTGCCGACGACGAAGGCGAGGGTCTCGAAGTGAATGAGGCCGAGCCAGCTGAGCGACGACGGCGGCGATCCCCAGCCGAGATGTCCGGTCGCCGCGAGGAACGCGCCGGCGCCGAAGAAGCAGCCGTGGAGGAGGAGAAGCACGATGAGCGGCCAGCGGGTCTGGATGCCGCGATTGCCGACCCAGAATTCAGCCGCGGCGGCCAGCAGATAGAGCGCGACAACGGCGAGGTTGAGGGCCATCTGGGCATCGCTGGAAAGGCGCAGGACCGTGACGAAGCCGACCAGCCAGATGGTCGCGCCGGTGGCGACCACAAGCTTGCTGGGGCTGCGCCGGTTGCAGCTCACGGCCGCAGCCCAGACCATGGCGGGGCTGAGGTTGAGGAGGAGTATCCCGAGGACAGTCGAGGGAAGGCCGAATTCCGTGCCTGAGGCCGATATCAGCGGCACGCCGGTGGCGAGGGAGAGATTGGCGCCGGCCCACCACAGCGGCGCCTTCGTTTCGCGATTCTGCAGCCAGGCGAAGAACAGGAAGGCCCCGCTCACCGCCGCGACGAAACTGGCGGCAAGCATCAAGGTCGGAAGGTCTATCGTCATGCTGTCCCTGGCGATTTGTTTATTGAGCCCTCGAGCCGCGCCGCCGCAACTCACAGGCGGAGTCTAGCGACAAAGACCGAACGTCCGGTTATGCCGATGCCGTGATTTCGGGGGGTCAATGAAAGGGTTCGTTAGGGATGTTCGCGCCCGGCGTTCAGGCGACCTGTTCGAGCGCGCTTGCGCCGGGCGACGGCCGCGCTCGTCCCACGCGATTGCGGCCGGCGTCTTTCGCCACGTAAAGGCCCTGGTCGGCGGTCGCGAGCAGGGAATCCAGCGTCGAGTCGGGTCGGGCCGTCGCCACGCCGGCGCTGACGGTCGCGTGTACGGGCTGGCTGTCGACCGAAGCGCAGCACTCCTCGAAGGCCAGCCGGATCCTGTCGGCGATGAGGAATGCCTCGCCAAGACCGGTCTCCGGCAGGAAGACCGCGAATTCCTCGCCGCCGATCCTGCCGACGCGGTCGGCCTGACGCAGGGCGAGTTTGACCGTCTCGCCGAATTCGCGCAGCACGCTGTCGCCCATGGCGTGGCCGAAACGATCGTTGATCGACTTGAAGCGGTCGAGGTCGAAAAGGATCATCGACAGCGGCAGCTCGGAACGCCGGCTCGCGTCCAGCGCCGACTGGGCGTCGTGCATGAAAGCGCCACGGGTGGCGACACCCGTCAGTGCGTCGGTTTCGGCGAGCTTCCTCTGGTACGCCTCGCTCTGTTCGCGCGCGAGGGCGACGACGAAGACCGCCGTGCCGAGGAGGAAGAGGATCGAGGTGTAATGAACGAGGCCGAACAAGCTCGTCGCCGGCGCGAGCGGCGTGCTCGCGATCGTTCCCGACGCGGCTTCTACCGATCCGGCGACAAAGATCGCCCCCTGCAGCAGGCACAGGAAGATCATCGACCTGCAGGCCTTGTAGCCGTTGCACAATCCCCGCCAGAAGGCGAAGGCGGTCGCCAGCATGAGGATCGCGACGATGGCCAGGTTGTAGGCCATGCCGATTCCGGGTTGTGATCCAAGCGGCGGCACCGCGCCGAAGACGGGAGCGACAAGCGCAATTCCGAGCAGCGCAAACGGAATGCGTTGTCCGCCGAAGAGGCGCGCGGAAACCCAGAACAGGGCGGGTCCGGCGGCGTAGATGGTCGCGCCGACCAGGATGAGGACGCCGCGGCCCGGCATCGTGCCGATGGTCAACAGGACAGTGCCGAGCGCATAGAGGGCGTCGCCCGCGGCCCACCAGAGAAGCTTCTGGCCGTCCCGGGCATGGGTCCAGGCAAAGAAGACGAAGATCGCGCTCATCGCAGCGACGAGGCCGCCAACGGCCATCAAGGTCCGGATATCGAAAACCATCTTCGCTTCGACCTGAAATGGTGCGTCGTACAAATTACGCGTTGAACGTTCACATGTTGTTACCGGTCATTACCGGAATCATCGCGATTGCGGTCATCATCCGTTAACCGTCTTCCGCGACGGGAACGGCAAAGCGGCAGCCAAACCGGGGGATCGACGGGCGGCCCGGCGGCGGGGCCGGCGACAGGTCGGAGCGCCGATCAGAGCGCGGGTCAGAGCGCCTGGGGCAGGCGATCGAGCGGGGTGATCCGCAGGGCGGTGATGCGGTTGCGGCTCTTCCTCAGCACCTGGAAGCGGTAGCCGTGGAAGGTGAACGCCTGGCCGGGCTCGGGGATGATCCGCGCCTCATGGATGACCAGGCCGGCGATCGTGGTCGCCGCTTCGTCCGGCAGGTGCCAGTCCATCGCGCGATTGAGGTCGCGGATCGGAACCGATCCGTCGACATTGACCGAACCGTCGGGTTGCGGACGGACGCCGCTCATCTCGATGTCGTGCTCGTCGGCGATGTCGCCGACGATCTCCTCGAGGATNNGGGTGATCAGCCCCTGGACCTCGCCGTATTCGTCGACGACCAGGGCGAAATGCGCCTTGCGCTTGAGAAAGGCATTGAGCTGGTCGTTGAGCGACGTGGTGTCGGGCACGAACCACGGCTTCTTGGCGACGGTGCGTATGTCGACGGCGCTCATGTCGCCGGCGGCCGACTTGATGACGCGCAGCAGGTCCTTGGAATGGACGACGCCGATGATGTTCTCCGGCTCGTCTTCCCAGATCGGCACCCGGGTATAGGGGCTGGCGAGGATGTTCTCGACGATCTGGTCGGGCGGGTCGGCGGCGTTGACGGTATGCATGTTGGTGCGGTGGACCATGACGTCGGAGACGTCGAGCTCGCCGAGATCGAGAAGGCCGCCGAAGCGGTCGCGCTCGACCTTGACGACGCTGCCTTCGGCATGGAGGAGGTCGACCTGGCCGCGCAGCTCGTCGGCGGCGGAGAGCACCGCCTTGCCTTCCGCCGCATTCCAGCCGAACAGGCGGAAGATGCCGCGGATCAGCACCTGGACCGCCGAGACGATCGGCGACAGGGCGGCGACGACGACGCTGAGGACGGGCGCGGTGGCCTTGGCGAATCGGTCCGGATCGCCGATCGCCAGAGTCTTGGGCAGGATCTCGCCGAAGACCAGAACGAGGAAGGTCATCCCGATCGTCGCATAGGCGACGCCGGCCTGGCCGAAGACGGCGAGCAGGACGCTGGTCGCCAGCGCCGAGGCGAGGATGTTGACGACGTTGTTGCCGAGCAGGATGGCGCCGATCAGCTTCTCGCGGTCGGCGATCAGCCGGCCGACGATGCCGGCACGCCGGTCCCCCGATTTCTCCAGCTGCATCATCCGCGCCTTGGACGCCGCGGTGAGCGCGGTTTCCGAGCCGGAGAAGAAGGCCGATACGGCGACCAGGACGACGATCGCCAGGGCGATCAGCGCGATGGTCATCTCGCCAGTTGCTCCTCGAGGAAGGCCTCGACCTGGTCGCCGGGGATATCCCTGGCGATAAACGCTTCGCCGATGCCTCGGGTGAGAATGAAGGTCAGCTTGCCCTGCGTCACTTTCTTGTCGTGGGCGATATGGTGCATCAATGTCGCGGCGTCGGGAAGATCACCCTCGATCTGCTTGATGCGGGTCGGCAGGCCGACCTCGCCGAGATGAGCCTCGACGCGGCGTACGTCCTCAAGGCCGGAGAGCCCGAGCTTGAAGGAGAAGTCGAAGGCGAGGACCGTTCCGATCGCGACCGCCTCGCCATGGAGCAGGCGATCGGAATAGCCGGTGACCGCTTCCAGCGCGTGGCCGAAGGTGTGGCCGAGATTGAGCAGCGC
>JAGRKY010000684.1:767-6898 GCA_020442095.1 Bauldia sp. | reverse complement strand
ACCCGGTGCTGGTCATGCTGCTCGAACATCTCTGCAAGAAGCCGAAGCCCTTCACCGTGCTCGACACCCATGCCGGCATCGGGCTCTACGACCTCGCCTCTGTCGAGGCCGGCAAGACCGGCGAATGGACCGAAGGCATCGCCCGCGTCATCGACGTCGATATCCCGGCCGCATCCACCTATCTCGACATCGTCCGCGCCCTCAACCCGCGGGGCCTCGCCGTCTATCCCGGCTCGCCCGCGATCGTCCGCGCGATGCTGCGGGACGACGACCGGCTGATCGCCTGCGAGCTTCATCCCGAAGACGCCACGGCGCTCCGCCGCACCTTCCGCGGCGACCGCCGCATCGCCATGCATGCCCGCGACGGCTACGAGGCGATCGGCGCCTTCGTCCCGCCGCCGACCCGGCGCGGCCTCGTCTTCATCGACCCGCCCTATGAGGCGCGCGACGAATTCGCCCGCCTCGCCGATGCCCTCAACGCCGGCATCGCCAAATGGCCGACCGGCATCTTCGCCGCCTGGTATCCGCTCAAGGACCGCAACGGCATCAAGACCCTCAAGGCCCGCTACCGGCCCGACAACCCGCCGACGCTCGTTTGCGAATTCCTCCGCGCGCCCGTCGACGGCGAGACGCTCGCCGGCAGCGGCATCCTCATCTGCAATCCGCCCTGGGGGCTTGAGGAGAAGCTCGACACGCTCTGCCGCGGGCTGCTCCCCGCCCTCGGTGTCGAGGCCGCCGGCTCCTACACCGTCGATTGGTGGATCGGCGAAGGCTGACCGCTTCCGGACCAGCTAGCCGCCGTAGAGCCCCGGCTTCGCTTCCAGCCGCACCTCGGCCGTCGTTCCCGTCTTCAGCGCGGCGATGCCCGCCTCGGCGATCGCCGTCGCCGCATAGCCGTCCCAGGCGCTCGCCCCGGCGAGCGGACCGCCGGTGACCGAATCGATCCACGCCTGCAGCTCGATCCGGTAGGCGTCGGTGAAGCGCGGCCGCCAGTCCTCGGGATGGCCGAAGCCCTCCTGTCCGGCGCGCCGCAGGGTGATGCCATGCGGCGGCACGAGCTCCGCCGTCCCGCTCTCGCAGACCAGCTCGCCGCGCACGTCGTAGCCGTACTGGCAGTTGAGATAGACCTCGACATCGACCACCGCGCCGCCGGCCATATGCATCAGGATGATCTGCGGGTCCCGTATGTCCGCATGGCCGCTCTGCCGCGGCACGACGACGGTGATGCGCTCCACCTCCTCGCCGAACATCCAGCGCGCGATATCGAGCTCGTGCACCGCCGAATTCGCGATCACCCCTTCCGAGGTCGAATAGGGGTTCGAGACCTGGTTGCGGTGGACGCAATGCAGGATCAGCCCGCGCCCGAGCTCGCCGGAATCGAGCATCGCCTTCATCGCCGTGTAGCCGGGATCGAAGCGCCGCATGAAGCCGACCTGTACCAGCCGCTTGCCGAGCGCGGCTTCCGCCGCGACGATCTCGAGGCATTCCGCCGTCGTCACCCCGAGCGGCTTCTCGCAGAGCACCGGCTTCTCCGCTTCGAGGCAGGCGAGCACCAGTGCCTTGTGGGTCGGGTCGGGCGAGGCGACGATCACCGCCTCGACCGAGTCGTCGGCGATCAGCGCGTCCGCATCTGCAAATGTCGTCGCGCCATAGGCGTCGGCGATCGCCTTCGCGCGGCCCGCGTCCGCGTCCGAGACCGCGGCAAGCCACGCCCCGTTGACCGAGGTCGAAAGAATCCTGGCATGGTCGCCGCCCATCACGCCGGCGCCGATAAGTCCAACCCTGACTGTCATGGAGAAGTACCCCGTTTCCTGATCCCTGTCGGCGCCGTCTCACGCGCGGCGTCCGTGTCGTTGCTTTCTTCCGGCGATGATAGCGCCAAAACCGCGGCGCCGCCTCAGCCGAGCGACCTCGCCAGATAGCGCACCGTCTTCGCCGCGCCGGCGAGGTCCGCCCGCCCGACCTCGCTGAAGCCGAGCCGCGCGTGAAAAGCATCGGAGGCCGGATTCGGCGGGACCGCATTCACCTCGCAGACGACGACCGCGTGGTCGGCCGCGGTCGCCTTCCTGAAAAGGTCGCCATAGAGCGCGCTCGCGAGCCCCCGCCCGCGCTGCCCCTCGGCGACCACGATCCGGTCGACATAGACGAAGCGCGGATAGCGCGGCCGGAACCACAGGAAGTTCGGGCTGTCATAGTCGCCCGTCTCGTCGAAAGCGATGAGGAAGGCAGCCCCGTCGGGCACGCAGGTCGCCGCGAAAGCCCCGGCCACCATCGCCCGCCACTTTTCTGGCGCTAGCAGCGAGGTCTCCCGCGCATGGGCGTTGTTGAGCGCAAGCAGCGCCGCCTCGTCCGCCGGCCCGATCGGCAGGATTGGCGCGTCGTTGATGGTCATTCCGACGAGGGCCACGCGACTCCGGCGACGGCCTGCCGGGGATGCACCGCGTCGGCGAACTCCGGCTCGGACTTCCAGCCGGGCTCGACAGGCGCGACGCCGTCATGCGGCGTGTAGATCGAAGGCTCGATCATGCGCATCGTCGGGATATAGCGCGGGCAGTTGGGGAAGATCGCCGTCGCCGTCACCCGGACGATCAACTGGGCCCCGACGATCGTGGCGAGAAGCGGATCGTCCCGGCGGATCGCCGCCCTGCCCTGGACGCGAAGCCGGCGCGGGCTCTCGAAATCGATGAAGAGCAGGCCGACCGTCGGGTTGACCGAGAGGTTGCCGAGGCTCTTGAACATGCCGTTTCCGTCATAGTCCGGAAACGCAAGCTCGTTGTCGCCTACGACCCGCACGAAACCCGGCGCGCCGCCCTTGAACGAGACGTCGGGGTGTCCTTCTTTGTCTGCCGTCGCGAGGAAGAAAAAGCGCAGACTCTCGATGAAGCTGCGGTCCCTCTCGGTGAAGGCCGTGTGCAGGGTGACGCTTTCGAGCCGGTCTGCGATCCGCCGGCTGTCAAAGGCATCCTGCAGGGCGCGATTGCCCTCGTGGTAAAGGTGCGACGCCATCATCGTCCCTCGCGCGTGACCCGTGGTCGGACCTGCGAGAATACACCGATTTCACATTGCCGCCGTCACCGGGCGACCGGCCCATCGGCCGCGACCCAGGCCTTCAGCCCGCCCTTGAGATGGCAGGAGCCGGCGAG
This sequence comes from Bauldia sp., assembly GCA_020442095.1. The sequence continues at coordinate 3,755 of JAGRKY010000684.1, read as the reverse complement.
CCCCGCCGCGCGGGCCGCCTCGGCCGCCATCGCCGACCGCTCGCCATAGGCGCAGTAGAAGATCAGCCGCCTGCCGGTCCGGCCGAGATCGGTGAGGAGCCCGCCCGGCGCCAGCTGTTCGTCCAGCCCGGGATAGGGCACATGCACCGAGCCCGGTATCTCGCCATGCCGCTCGCGTTCCGACCGGTCGCGGAGATCGACCAGCACCGCCTCGCCCGCGTCGATCTCGCGGATCACCTCGTCGGCGTCGAGCGTCCATTGCCGGCGGTCGGGATTCTCCTGGTCGAGGCCGAGCCTGAGATTCGCCGGCACCGCCACGTCCATCATCTTCGGATTGGGCAGGTCGAGCCCGTTCATGATGTCGACATATTGCTGGACGCTGCCGACCTGGAGCCGCGGGTTGAAGGCGCGCTCCTCGCCGATCGTCGAGACCGTGTCGCCCTTGTAGTCATGCGCCGGGTAGACCAGCGTCTCGTCCGGCAGGCGGAGCAGCCGGTTGAAGATCGAATCGTACTGGGCCACCGCGCTGCCGTTCTGGAAGTCGGTGCGCCCGGTGCCGCGGATCAGCAGCGTGTCGCCGGTGAACACCCGGTCGCCCATCAGGAAGGAATAGGAATCGGCGGTATGCCCCGGGGTGTAGATCGCCTCGAGGCTGACACCCTCGACATCGACCCGCTCGCCGTCGCCGACCCGCATCGACACCACGTCGACGCCGCTCTCCTCGCCCATCACCGTGATGCAGCGCGTCCGGTCGCGCAATTCGCTGAGCCCCGAGATGTGGTCGGCATGGACATGGGTATCGACCGCCTTGACCAGCTTCAGCTCCAGTTCGTCGAGGAGCTTCACATAGCGGTCGACCCGCTCCAGCACGGGATCGAGGATCAGCGCCTCGCCGCCCTTCCGGCTGGCAAGCAGATAGGTATAGGTCGAGGAGGTCGTGTCGAAGAGCTGACGGAAGATCATGGTCGCGTTTCATCCCTGCCTGGTTGACGCCGTCGCCGAATAGAAGTCGCGGCGCAGGACCCCGGCCTCGACCGCGGCAAGCGCCCGGCGTTGGGTCGCCAGCTTGTCGTCAAATACCGCCGCGCCGAGATGGGCGCAAACCGCGTCGGCCTCCGCTTCGAGCGAGGCGATGAGTCGCCGGATCGTCGCCGCATATCCCGCCGACCAGTCCTCCCGCCCGGTGACCCGCCAGCCCGCCCGCGCCAGCAGGTCCGGACAGGGCGCGTCGCTCACCGGAAAGGGCGGCCCGGCCCCGTCGAGGCGCGCGATGTCGGCGGCGGATGTTCCCTCGGCAAGCGAAATGACGGTGAAGGCCATGCGTCCGCCGTCACGGGCGATCCGCCGGCACGACCGCAACACCGCCGCCTTCTTGTCGAGACAGCAAAGCACGTCGGAATGGCTGATCGCGTCGAAGCGTCCGTCGGCGACAGGCAGCGCCTCCGCTTCCGCCGCGACGGTCAGGACCCGGTCTTCCAGGCCCTCCGCGATCGCGCGATCGGCGGCAAGCCGCAGCGCCGTCGGCGGCAGGTCGACCAGCACCGCGGAACACCCCGTCGCCCGCGACAGGTAGAGCGCCGGCCAGCCCGCCCCTGCCCCGAGATCGAGCAGCAGCCGGCCGGGCGCGAGCCCGAGTTCCGCGGCGAAGACGTCGGCCTGGGCTCGCGTGGTCCAGCTCGTGCTCCCGTAGTCGCAGCCGCAGACCGATCGTTCGAGCCGCCGCATCACCTCGGCGGCGCCGGCCTGGTAATACCCCTCGAATTCCGCGGTGACGGCTATCTCTTCGGCCGAGCGGGCCATGGTCGAAACCCTCCCGCCCGGATGATAGCCGGTTTCTTTGTGTCCGACACGGGTTGCCGGTCAGCGCGGCTCCGCACCGTAGCCGAGGAGGATCTCAGCATACTGCGCCCTGAGCAGCGGTTCGGTCGTCTCCAGCCGGTCGGCGGCGAGCAGCCCGCGCATCGCCGCCACGCTCTCGAAGCCGCGGCCCGCCATCCAGTCGGCGAGGCCGTCGCGCAGCGTCGCGATGTGCCCCGGCCCGTGGCGGAGCAGCGACGAAGCGGTCATCGTCACGTCCGCCCCGGCCAGCAGATACTTGATCACCTCGTCGGGGCTTTCGACCCCGGTCGTCGCCGCGAGCGAGGCGTCGATCCGGCCGGCGAGCAGCGAGATCCACAGCAGCGCCTGGCGGATCTCGTAGGGCGCGCTGAGCTGCAGGTCGGATTTCGGCGTCAGCGTCGCAAGGTCGATGTCCGGCTGGTAGAAGCGGTTGAACAGCACCAGCCCGTTCGCACCGGCCCCGACCAGCCCGGTGGCGAAATGCCCCGGCGACGACAGCCACGGCCCGAGCTTCACCGCGATCGGCACCGGCACGGCGGCCCGCACCGCCGTCACCGTCTCCAGCCACCGCCGCTCGACCGCTTCGCCGCTCTCGTCGAGGTCCGCCGGAACCCGGTAGAGGTTGAGTTCGATCGCCGAGGCGCCCGCCGCCTCGATCTCATGGGCGAAGCTCACCCAGCCGGTCGGCGCCGAGCCGTTGAGGCTCGCGATGATCGGCACGGCGCAGGCTTCCCGCGCCCGGCGGATCGTCTCGAGCCGCCCTTCCAGCCCGCCGGCTCCTTGCGTGTCGCGGGCCGGGAAATAGCCACCGGCTTCCGGCTGGGTCCAGCTCCCCTCCTCGACCAGCGCCAGCGTGATCGCATCCTCCGCCTCGATCTCCTCCTCGTAGATCGACGGCAGCACGATCGCCGCGGCGCCGGCATCCTCCAGCCGCCGGATGCCGTCGAGCTCGCGCGACAGCGGCGAGGCCGAGGCGACGACCGGGTGGGCGAGGTCGAGGCCGAGATAGGTTGTCGCGAGGTCTACCATCACTCAGATCTCCGTCCAGTTCGGCTGGAACCGGCTGCCGTCGCGGGCGGCGAGGTCCTCGTATGTGGCATAGCGCTCGTCGATCACCGCCTGGGCCTGGCGGATCAGGTGGTCGGCGCG
>JAGRKY010000684.1:0-724 GCA_020442095.1 Bauldia sp. | reverse complement strand
TCGGCGAGCTTCAGCCGCGGCTTCGGGCTGTCGAGGCGGAACGGATTCTCGCCGCTCCGCCGCCGCGTCGGGTCGTAGCGGAACAGCGGCCAGTAGCCGGCCGCGGTCGCCCGCGCCTGCTGCTTCATCCCGAAGCGCAGGTCGAAGCCGTGGGCGATGCAATGCGAATAGGCGAGCACCAGCGACGGGCCGGGATAGGCCTCCGCCTCGCGCAGCGCCACCAGCGCCTGCTCGGAATTGGCGCCCATCGCAATCTGCGCGACATAGACATAGCCATAGGCGATCGCCTGCATGGCGAGGTCCTTGCGCGGCACCTCCTTGCCGGCCGAGGCGAACTTGGCCGAGGCGCCGAGCGGCGTCGCCTTGGACGACTGGCCGCCGGTATTGGAATAGACCTCGGTGTCGAGCACCAGGATGTTGACGTCGCGGTTCTGGGCGAGCGCATGGTCGAGCCCGCCATAGCCGATGTCATAGGCCCAGCCGTCGCCACCGACGATCCACACGCTCCGCCGGACGAGGAAATCGGCAAGGGTCAGGAGATTCAGCGCGAGATCGTCGCTCCGCCCGGCGAGCTTTTCGCGGACCGCCTCGACGCGCTTGCGCTGGGTCGCGAGCTCGCTCTCGGTCACCTGCCGCGCGTCAAGAATCTCGGCAACCAGCTCGTCGCCAAGATCGGCGGCGCACTGCCTGAGGAGGTCACGGGCGATCTCGGTCTGCTTGTCGA
>JAGRKY010000683.1 GCA_020442095.1 Bauldia sp. | reverse complement strand
CGCCGTCGCGGATATGGGCGCGGCGGGAGCCGGCAATCTCGGTCTCGTTCTTGCGCGCCTTGGGAAGCGACACCGGATCGGCCCCGTCGACGATGGTTCCGCCGGCCCCGGTGATCAGGTTCGCGACGGCCACCGCGGTCATCCGCGGCTCGACGAGGACGGCGGCTTCCGTCTGGCCGAGGGCCGCCAGCGCGTCGGGCAGGCGGTCCGGCTCGCTGATGTCGGCGAGGTCGGAAAGCGCGTCCCTGACCGCGTTGGAGAGCTTGCGGCCGTCGATGAAGAGCGAGGGCTTGCCGCTCCTCGGCAGGATCGCCCAGGCGAGCGCGACCGGGTTATGGGCAATGTCGGAGCCGCGGATATTGAAGGTCCAGGCGATCGAGTCCGCCTGGCCGAGCACCGCGGCATCGGCCCTCTTCTCGGCGACCATCTGCTGGAGCCGGGCGATCTTGTCGGGAGCGGATTCGCCGGCGAGCGAGACGGGATGGAGCGAGACGGCACCGGTCGGCGGCGCCGGACGGTCGGCCCAGATCCGGTCGACCAGGTTGTCGGCAACGGGCACGAATTCGGCCCCCGCCTCGGCGCAGGCGGCACCGAAGCGGCGGACGTCGGCGACGGTCATCAGCCAGGGGTCGTAGCCGATCCTGTCGCCGGCATGGACATGGCCCTTCAGCCAGCGCGACGGCGGCATCTCGATCAGGTGCTGGGGCGTGAACAGCGCTTCATCGACCTCGGCAACGACCTGGAGCGTATAGCGCCCGTCGACGAAGACCGCGGCGGCATCGGCAAGGACGATGGCCGTCCCGGCCGAGCCGGTGAAGCCGGTCAGCCAGGCAAGCCGCTCGGCCGAGGCCGGCAGGTATTCGCTCTGATGCTCGTCGGCATGGGGGATGATGAAGCCGGCCAGGCCCTCGCGCGCCAATTCGGCACGCAGGGCGGCGAGGCGGCCGCGGTGATCGTCTGTGTCTGCCATGTGACCTTTCTATGGGCGGTCCAGCGCCGGTTCAAACGGAAAAGCGGCGTCGCGGCGGGGGTTACCCGCTGCCCGAATCTTGTGCATTGCAGCATTATGACGTTGCGGTGCAAAAACCGCATATCAGTCATGCGCTTGGCTCGGGTTTTCGATCCCGTGAGGCGGGCGTATCTCGACGTGTGGAGGGCAGGCAGTTCGGATTCGGAAGGATTTGGCCATGGCCACCACTGTAGGCGAAATCGGCGGGCGGGTAGCGCCGGGCCGCGGCGTCGTGCGTCGCGTACTCGGCCGAATGATCGCGGCGCGCGAGGAGCGGGCCCGGCAGACCGTCAATGCCTATCTGCTCGGCCTCGACGACGCGACGCTTGCGGCGTTCGGCTACGACCGCAAGGCAATCGAGGACGCGGGGCGGGGACGCTTCCCCGTCTAGCGGCGTGCAAGCCGGTTGCGATTTGGTCGCAGCCGGGCGGGACCGTCGGTCGGCAAACGGGCACGGTTCTTGCGAAAGTTTCGACAGGAGCGGCTCCCCCGTGAGCAAGGGCGCACGGGCGGGCCGTTGGGAGGCAGCGCAAGGTGATGACATGCGAGCTTCCCGTTCCTTCGTCCGGCTGGCCACGCTGGCAGCGGCGGCCGGTTTCCTCTCCGTCGGTGGCTGGTCCCTGGAAGCCTGGGCTGACGACCTGACCGAGGTCGACGTGCAACTGGTCCTTGCCGCCGACGTCTCCGGGTCGATGGGCAACGACGAAATGCGGCTGCAGCGCGACGGCCATGTCGAGGCGCTCCGCAGCCCGGACGTGCTCAGCGCGATCACGTCGGGTCCGCTTGGCCGGGTGGCGGTGAGCTACGTCGAATGGGCCGGCCCGCGGACCCAGAATGTCGTCGTTCCATGGACTGTGCTCAGCGACCGGGAAAGCGTCCGCGCCTTCACGGAGCGGCTGGCGATGGCGCCGCTCCGCAACAGCGGGTCGGGCACGTCGGTTTCGGGCGGGCTGCTCTTCTCGGCGGCGCTGTTCGAGGTGAGCGGCTTCCGGTCCTATCGCAGGATCATCGACATTTCGGGCGATGGCGTCAGCGACCAGGGGCCGCCGATCACCGACGCCCGCGACGAGGTGGTGGGGCACCATATCGTCATCAACGGGCTTTCGATCCAGTTCGAGGATATCGGTTCGGAGGGGCCATATGCCTACTTTCACGAACGGGACAAGGAGGACGTCCACGCCTATTACCGCGACCGGGTGATCGGCGGACCCGGGGCGTTTGCGATCTCCGTCGACAAGCCGGAGAGCTTCGTCACCGCGCTGCGGCGGAAGCTGGTGCTGGAGATCGCGCGTGGACCGGCCCTGCCGAAGCAGATGGCGGCCCTGTTGCTCCACGACGATTGACGAGATCGGCGAATGCCTCTGGTTTCCATCGTCGTTAACCGCTCTCCTCTAGTCATGACCGCTGATTCGCGAGGGGTGGAGGGGAGCATCGATGGCCAAGAAGGATCCGCTGGTCCCGGCGTCAACGCCGTTCGGCTATAACGTCGGGATCAACTACGAGAGCTGGGAAGTCGGCCGCACCGGCTATTCGATCAACGCCGACCTCAACCAGATCTCCCAGAACTTCCACCTGATCCGCACGTACCACGACGCCGCGGTCGGCACGCCCGATCCGACCGATCCGTCGATCGACCTGACCCAGCTCGCGGTCATCAAGTGGATCGTCAAGCATCCCGGCAACGAGCTGGTGATGGGCACCAACAACAACGCGCTGGCGAACGGCGGCTACGGCTCGCCATGGTCGGCCGGGCTGATGACGGACCCCCATTATACCGACCAATGGGTGGAGATGATCATCAACGCTTTCGGCAGCGCCCAGAAGGTGAAGATCGGCCTCAAGGCGATCCTGCTTGGCAACGAGCTCGACCAGAACGGGCCGCCGCCGACCGACGGGAGCTTCTCCGATTATGTGAATACATGGATCCCCGCGGCCTTCGACAACCTCAAGGCATCGCTCGCCAAATACGGGCTCGACTCGATCCCGATCTCGACGACGATCGCCAACTACGGGGCGACCAACGAGGTCTCGGTGAAGGTGCCCGCCTATATCGCCGACCACTGGGGGACCGCGTGGAACAATGGCGAGCCCTTCGTCATGTTCAACCAGTATACCGGCGACAACCAGTCGAGCACCCAGTACGGGCCGGTCGAGAAGTATTTCGAATCCGTCGAGAAGGCGCTCGGCAGCAAGCTCGAGGTTTTCGTCGGGGAGACCGGCTATTCGACCTATTGGGGGGCGAGCAAACAGGCGACCGTCTATACCGAGATCTTCGACTGGCTGGGCGGTCAGAAGAAGGTCGGCGGCAAGACCGTCCCGCTCTTCGCCTTCGACGCCTTCGACCGGCCGGCGGTCACGTCGCCGGCCGACGAGGCGCAATACGGAATCTATGGCGAGAATTCATCGTCGCAGCCGACCGGCCTGAAATCCGGCCTTGCCGGAATCATTCCGGGCTGGACCAGCAAGCATATTGGCACGGCGACCAATGGCGCGAATTCGCTCTACGGCTCCGAGAAGGGCGAGACGATCAAGGCGCTTGGCGGCGACGACATCGTGCTCGGACTCGGCGGCAACGACCGCCTGTTCGGGCAGCACGGGGCGGACCTGCTGGTCGGCTATAACGGCGCCGATCTCCTGCGCGGCGGGACCGGCGCGGACTTCCTCGACGGCACCCGCGGCGAAGATATCCTCAGGGGCGGCCCCGGGGACGACACCTTGGTCGGCGGCAAGCAACGGGACATCCTCAAGGGAGGTCGCGGCGCCGACACCTTCGTCTTCGACTTCAAGATGACCGCCAAAAGCGCCGCCATGCATCGCGACAAGATCATCGGCTTCAACCCGGGCGAGGATTCGATCCACCTCGCGCAGAGCAAGTTTCCCGAGCTTGCCGTCGGCGCGCTGGCGGACGACGACACGCATGTCACCTACAAGAACGGCGCGCTCTTCTACGACGGGATCAAGTTCGCGAAGTTCGCGGCCCATGCGCCGGAGAGCCTCGGCGACATCGACATCGTCGTCTATGCGTGAGCGCCCGCGGCGCGCCGGAAGGTGAGGGTGACCCAGCCTTCGCGGACTTGCGAGCGGACGAAGCGCAGCCCCTGCGCCCGGTAGGCGGCGGCGACGCGATTGCGCTGGTGCTCGAGGAGGCCCGATAGGACCAGCGTCCCTGCCGGTGCGAGGCGGCGGCAGAGGGCCGGGGCAAGCGCGACGAGGGGACCGGCGAGGATGTTGGCGACGACCAGGTCGAAGCCGCCCTCCCTGGCGAAGGCGGCGCGGTCGACGCCCGCCGCGCAGACGGTCCGCACCAGCGGCGAGGCGCCGTTCAGCCGGACGTTGCCGGCAGCGATCCGGACCGCGACGGGATCGATGTCGCTTGCCAGAACCGGCACCTTCAGCCGCCTGGCGATCGCGATCGCCAGCACCGCCGAGCCGGTGCCGACATCGAGCGCGCTGCGGATGCGGCGGGTCTTCGCCAGCCGGTCGATCGCGGCGAGGCAGCCGGCGGTGGTGCCGTGATGGCCGGTGC
>JAGRKY010000682.1 GCA_020442095.1 Bauldia sp. | reverse complement strand
GTCGCGGGCTGGTTCCGCACCGGCGACCAGGGCGTGATGGACGAGGATGGCTACGTCAGCATCACCGGCCGGCTCAAGGAGATCATCAACCGCGGCGGCGAGAAGATCTCGCCGCTCGAGGTCGACGACGTGCTGATGGACCATCCCGCCGTCGCCCAGGTCGTCACCTTCGCAATGCCGCATGACAAGCTCGGCGAGGAGGTGGCGGCCGCCGTCGTCCTGCGCGAGGGCGCCGAGGCGAGCGAACAGGCGATCCGCGAATTCGCCGCGACCCGGCTCGCCGACTTCAAGGTCCCCCGCAAGGTCCTTATCCTCGAAGAGATCCCGAAAGGCGCGACCGGCAAGCTCCAGCGCATCGGCCTCGCCGCCAAGCTGGGCCTCGGCTGATGCGGATCTGCGTCTTCGGTGCTGGCGCGATCGGCGGCTATCTCGCCGCCAGGCTGGCGACCGTCGACGGACCGGACCTCTCGCTCGTCGCCCGCGGGCCCCATCTCGACGCGATCAGGACAAAGGGCCTCCGCCTGATCGAGGACGGCGCCGAGACCGTCCATCCTGTCCGGGCGACCAACGACGCGGCCGAGCTCGGTCCCCAGGACTGTGTCATCCTCTGCCTCAAGGCGCATTCGCTGACGCCCGCCCTCGACGCGATCGCCCCGCTGGTCGGGCCGGAGACGGCCGTGGTCACCGCCCAGAACGGCGTGCCCTGGTGGTATTTCTATCGCTCCGGCGGCCCCTACGAGGACGCGCGCATCGCCTCGGTCGATCCCGGCGGGCTGATCTGGGAGCGGATCGGCCCGGAGCGCGCGATCGGCTGCGTCGTCTATCCCGCGGCGGAAGTCGACGAGCCGGGCCTCGTCCGCCACATCGAGGGCATCCGCTTCCCGCTCGGCGAGCCCTCCGGAGAAGTCTCCGAGCGGATATCGGCCATCGCCGGGGTGCTCGTTTCAGCCGGTCTCAAGGCGCCGATCCGCTCCGATATCCGCAGCGACATCTGGGTGAAGCTCTGGGGCAACCTCGCCTTCAACCCGATCTCGGCGCTAACCGGCGGCACCCTCGAAGCCCTGGTCGCGGACGGGGGCACCCGCGCCGTCGCCCGCGCCATGATGGTCGAGGCTCAGGCGATCGGCGAGAAGCTCGGCGTCGCCTTTCCCGTCGATGTCGACCGCCGCATCGAAGGCGCCGGCGCGGTCGGCCCCCACAAGACCTCGATGCTCCAGGACCTCGAGCTCGGCCGGCCGATGGAGATCGACGCCCTCGTCACCGCCGTTCAGGAACTCGGCCGGCTCGTCGGGGTCGCTACCCCGGCGATCGATTCCGTCCTCGCCCTTGTCCGCCACCTCGCCGTGACGCGCGGCTGCTACACGATGCCGAGGAATCCCGCGTCGAAGGGGTAGTCCCGCGACGTCCCGTCGTCGAGCGTCACCCGCAACGCATTGCCGACGACATCGACGCTGAAGACCTCGCTCGCCCCCTCCGCCAGCGGCAGCCCGCCGATCGCGTGGCTGACCGAGGCCGTGCCGTCAGCCTTGAGCTCAAGCGCGGTCGGAATCCCCGCCTCGGAAAGCGGATTCGGCTCGATCGACGCCTTGTGGCCATAGGCCGAATAGGCCCGTCCCTCCTCGATGCCGAGGACGCCGCGATGGCGGTTGTTCCACGGCGCGTAATACCGCCCGCCATTGCTGAACCACAGGAAAGTCACCGGATAATCCCCCGGGTTCTTCAGGCTCATCGCGATGTCGCGCTGGCCGGCCCGCGCCGCCGCCGCCCAGCCGAGCGGCGAATCCGGCGCCTCGACCAGCATCAGGAAATCCTCGTGGTTGTCGGCGACCGGATAGCTGTGGAGGTCGACGAAGCTGCCGTCGGCAAGCGGCATCCTGGTCAGGTCCTCGAAGCGCTTGCCGGTGGCGAAGAGCGAGCGCCCGCGCTCCGGATCGCCTTCCTGGATCATCGACGGCAGCTCACCGAAGGCCTTGGGCGAGAAGGACACCCGCCCCGGTTCCGCGAAGCGCGTCATCGCGTGGCTCGCCACCGACACCGCGCCGTGCCCGCCTTCGAAGACGTGGCGCTGGTAGGCGAAGGGATGGCCGTCGCGGAGCGTGATCTCCTTGACGAGCCGCGCGCCCATCACCGGCTTGGTCAGCTCGAACCGGGCGGTGATGCCGCCGGCGACGCCTTCGTCGCCGAGGACCGTCCAGGCCGTATTCGGCGGCCAGCCATGCCCCGGCGCCTCCTCGACGTCGCTCGCGGCGAACGGCGCACAGAAGAAATCGCAGGATAAATATTTGAGATTAAGCGGAATTTCGGGGTCGTCGATGACCGCCTGCTCCTCGACCCATGGTGCCGTATGGAAGGGTGCGATGGTCCGCCCGTCCAGCGTCACTTCGAAGGAACGGATATGGCCGTTGAGGAGATCGAGGCTCAGTCGCGAGCCGGCAGCTTCAATGGTATGGAATCGTTCCGACATGGATATCCTGTTTGCCTCCCGGTGAAGGCCGACAGGATGCCCCGAAAACGCCGCTTCTGCCAGTCGCCGGAACCCCGCTGACGATCCTTGACAGCCGGTTCGCCATGCCTATAGTGCGCGCCAAATAGGCGCGGCTGCGAAGTCGCGCCCTTTCGTTTCTGCAAATTCGGGCAATCTTGCCGCCCCGGTCTGCGATCGGGGAAATCGACTTGGATCGTGTTCATGTTCGCAGTGATCAAGACCGGCGGAAAGCAATACAGGGTCGAGCCGGCCGACCTGGTCAAGGTTGACAGGCTCGACGGCGAGGCCGGCGACGCCGTTTCTTTCGAGCAGGTTCTCGTGGTCGGCGGCGAGTCCGACACCACGCTGGGCGGGCCTTTCGTTGCTGGCGCCACCGTGACCGGCGAGATCGTCGACCAGACCCGGAACGACAAGATTCTCGTCTTCAAGAAGCGTCGTCGCCAGAATTCGCGCCGGAGCCGTGGTCATCGCCAGATGATGACCGTCGTTCGCATCGGCGAGATCCTGACCGACGGCAAGGCGCCTGCAAAGGCTGCCAAGGCCGAGAAGAAGGCCGAGCCGGCTCCCGCGGTCGAGGCTCCGGCCGAGACCCCGGCGGTTGCTGGCGGGACCGACGATCTGAAGCGCCTCAGCGGTGTCGGCCCGGTGCTGGAGAAGAAGCTCCATGCGCTCGGCATCACCACGTTCGCGCAGGTCGCCGCGTGGACCGAGGAAGACATCGCCCGGGTCGACGAAGAGCTGAGTTTCAAGGGGCGGATCGAGCGCGAGGGCTGGGTCGACCAGGCCAAGACGCTGGCTGCCGAAGGCAAGTAGGACAGGAGAACCGGCAATGGCTCACAAGAAAGCAGGCGGATCGTCGCGCAACGGTCGCGATACCGCGGGCCGCCGTCTCGGCGTGAAGAAGTTCGGTGGCGAGTCGGTGATTGCCGGCAACATCATCGTGCGTCAGCGCGGCAC
>JAGRKY010000065.1 GCA_020442095.1 Bauldia sp. | reverse complement strand
CCGGGAATGCCGACATGCGCCGCCGTCGAGGCGACGCTGACGATCGCGCCGCCCTTGCCGCGGGCGCGCATGCGGGAGATCGCCTGAGCGGAGCAGAGGAACATGCCGGTGAGGTGGGTGTTGAGGACGAGATGCCAGTCCTCCGGCGACATGTCCTCGGCGAGGTCGACCCGCTGGACGCCGGCATTGTTGACGAGGACGTCGATCTGGCCGGCCTCGCGATCGATTGCCTTGAAGGCCTCGGCGACGCTCGTCGCGTCGCTGACATCGGCGGTGAGATAGGTGACGCCGTCCCGGGCCTCGTCCGGCGCGCCGAGGTCGAGGGAAAAGACTTTGGCGCCCTCGGCGACGAGGCGTTCCGCCACGGCATCGCCGATGCCGCGCGCCGCGCCGGTGATCGCCGCGACCTTGCCTGAGAATTCGCCGGGCATGGCTTCCTCCCTGATCGGGCCTCAGTACATCAGCCAGCCGCCGCTGACATTGATGGTCGCCCCGGTGATGTAATCCGCATGGTCGGAACCGAGGAACAGCACGGTCCCGGCGAGCTGCGACGGCCGCGCGAGATAGCCGAGCGGGATCTGGGCGGCGACCGCGGCCAGCCCCTCCTCGTCCATGCCGCTCCGCATCATCGCGGTGTCGGCGGCGCCGGGCGAGACGGCGTTGACGGTGATCTTGTAGGGGGCGAGCGAGCGCGCCAGCCCGCGGGTCATCGAGACGATGCCGCCCTTGGTTGCGGCATAGGCGACCGAGCCGCCATAGCCGCCGCTCTGCCAGCCCTGGGACGTGAAGTTGATGATCCGGCCGCCGGTACCCTGGTCGCGCATCGCGCGGGCGGCGGCCTGGGCGAGGAAGAAGTTGGCCTTGAGGTTGATCTCGTGCTGGAAGTCCCAGTCTTGCTCGGAAACGTCGAAGACCGACGGCCGGCGGACGAGGACGGCCGCGGTCTGGACGAGGATGTCGATGGAGCCGAAAGCCTTGACCACCTGGTCGATCAGCGCCTGGTGGCCGGCGATCGGCCGCAGGTCGTAGCCGATGGCGAGATGCGGGCCCCCTTCCATCTCCTCGACGACCGCCGCGACCTTGCCGGCATCGAGGTCGACGGCGGCGACCCGCGCGCCGACCCCGCCAAAGGCGAGCGCGACTTCGCGGCCGATGCCGCCGGTCGCGCCGGTGAGCAGGACCGACTTGCCTTCAAGCCCGGCGCCGAGATCGAATGTCATGCTGTTTTCCCCCTTCAACGCCCGTCGGGCGGCTGAACCACTGTCTGTTCCTCGACGAAGCAGGATTGCGCCTCGCCGATGAAGAGCTTGCGATCGGCGACCAGCAGCGAGTGGCAAGGCTCGGATGCGAAGGCCTCGTGCGCCGCCTCGATCGAGTCGAACCAGACCTCGCCGACCCCGTCCCAGGCGGCCTCGTCCGGCGTCCAGCTCTGGACGCGGCCGAAGCGCAGGCCGCGCAAGCCGGGGAGCTGCCGGACGATATCGGCATGCGGCCCGGTCCAGTGGGCGTAGAAGGCCTCGGGAGTCATGCCCGCCTTGCGGCGCAGGAAGCTGATCCGTTTGATCATGCCGCGGCTCCCGGTTTCGCCGGCTGGTAGAATTCGAGGGTGATGCCGTCATGGATGCGGAGATAAGCGGCCCGCGCCCCCTTGTTGGGCCCGCCGTCGATATCGACCGGGCCGTCGGGCACCACCGGCGTCGCGCCGGCATCGATCGCTTTCCGCCAGGCGGTCGCGGCATCGTCGACCTGGAGGCAGAGATGGACGCTGCCGGGATTGGCGGTCTCCTGCGGGTTCTGCTTGCGGTCGGCGACCTGGTAGTCGAGGAGCTCCAGCGTGTTGCCGCCGGGCAGGTCGATGAAGGCGGCCTTGATGGTAACGCCCGGGTAGCCGACATGCTTGCCGAGATAGGGACGGTCGAGAAGGGTGCGCCAACGCGCCGGGACACCGAGGAAGGCCTCCCAGAATGCGAGCGCGGCATCGAGGTCGGCGACGCTCATCCCGACGTGATGGAGCCCGGTGGCGCTCGCGGCCTCGCCTGCGACGCTCATTGCCCGATCCTCAGATGCGGAAGATGCGCTCGGCGTTGCCCGAGAACATCTTCACCTGGTCGGCGTGCGGGAAGCCCGAGATGATCTCGGCATAGGCGTTGATCACGTCCGGGTAGGAGCTGAACATGCGGTCGACCGGCCAGTTTGTGCCGAAGACGACGCGGTCGACCCCGAAGGCCTCGATGCTGCCGAGCACGTAGGGGCGGATCGAGTCGACCGTCCAGAGCGGGTCGCACATGCCGAGGCCGGAAATCTTCATCGTCACGTTGGGCGACCCGGCCATGATATCCATCGCCGCCCGCCATTGGCGGAAGCTCTCCGGATCGCGCGCCATCGGGATCGCGCAATGGTCGACGCAGATGACCGTATCCGGGAAGGTCCTGGCGAGGTCGAGAATGTCGGGCGCGAGCTCGACCCGGGTATCGATGCAGGAGACGAGGTTGCGCGGCCCGAGTTCGGCGAAGCCGCGCCGCCACGCGTCGTCGATGAGATAGCGGCCCTCGCCGAAATTCCGGATGCCGCGGACATTGGGATATTGCAGGTGGCGGTCGAGGACTTCCGCCGCGTCCGGCCGGGCGAGGTGGCATTCGGCGATGATGCCCTGCGGATAGCCGGTCTCGTCGGCGAAGGCCTGCAGCCAGATGGTCTCGTCGACCGGGTCCGGCGTGTTGACCGCCGCCTGGACATGGATCGCCTTCGACACGTTCGCGAAGCGGATCTCGGCGAGATAGTCCTTGATGAAATAGTGCTGCGACTTCAGCGGGTCGGTGTCGGGCAGGAAGCCGTGGACCGCGTCAGGCTCGAGCCACCCGTAGCGAAGCGTCGGGTGCTTCATGTCGTGGAGGTGGAAATGGGTATCGACGAAGGCGAGTTCGGCCATGCTGCAATATCCTCCCGGCGATTGACGGTCCTTGCAGGCCGGCCGCCATTCTTCGCCGATCGTCGCACGCAACCAGCCGTCTGTCAGGTCGGGACGGATGTTGGTGCAGGCTAAATAATATCGTTTCAATCCTAACAGGGACCCCGGTGATGTTCAAGGTCGGAACGGCGGCGGTCACCGGGCCGGCGGGTGGTATCGGCCGGTCGTCCGGGCCAGGTGCGGCCAGCCGGATACAAGGCGCGATGGCGCGGTGCGGCCGCCATGCCGGAACATGGCGGAGCCGGCTTCGCCGGTCCGGCCCCGGACCGTCGGCGGCGCCCTGAATTCGGCGATTTTAGCCACGGAATGATTGGGAATGATCGGAGCCGGACGCCGCCGCCAGAGGGGGCCGGCGATCCCCCGCGACCGGCCCGGCGAGGCGGCAGATCGCGATCGCCCGGACGGCGGTGCATGCCCTGCGACCCCTTGCCGGAGAGGGAGTGGCCCGGCCTGTCCCTCAGCCCTGTCTCCGCCAAATCTGCAAAACAAAAGGGCTTGCGCGCCGCGATAACGTTTCAATATAGTCGGCGAAGGGAAGGAAGACAGGATTTTCGATGGGGGAGGAAGCCCGCAAGCGCGCAGTCGTGACCGGGGCCGCGAGCGGCATCGGCAATGCCGTTGCGCGCCGGCTGGTCGCGGAAGGCTGCTCCGTGCTCGCCGTCGATCTCGATGGCGACCGGCTTGCCGCGCTCGCCGCCGAGGGCTGCGAGACCCGGGTCGTCGACGTCGCCGATCCGGCCGCGCGCGAGGCGCTTGCCGCCTCGGTCGAGGGCTACGACTACCTCGTCAATTCGGCCGGGATCATCCGCATCAAGCCGATCTTCGAGCTCACCGTCGAGGAATGGCGGCGGGTGCAGACGGTCAATTCGGAATCGGTCTTCTTCCTCTGCCAGCTGATCGGGCCGCGGCTGAGGCCGGGTGGCGCCATCGTCAACCTCTCCTCGAGCTCGGCGAAGCTCGCGACCTCGACCGACGTCGCCGCCTATGCCGCCTCGAAGACGACGATCCTGTCGATCACCCGGTCCTTCTCCTATGCGCTGGCGGACCGGCCGGTGCGGGTCAACGCCATCTGTCCCGGCATCGTCGAGACCGAGATGCAGGAGAAGTTCCTCGCCGAGGTGGCGAGCCATCGCGACATGACGGCGGCCGAGTTCGATGCCCTGCGCAAGAAGGGCGTGCCGCTCCAGCGCGGCGCGCGCGCCGAGGAATGCGCCGGCGCGATCTGGTTCCTGCTTTCGGACGAGGCCGCATACATGACCGGGCAGGCGATCAACTTCACCGGCGGCCTGGTCAACTGGTGAGAACAGGGAGGAAAGAATGAAAAAGCCGACAGTCGTGCGCGCCACCGGGCTCGGCCATCCCGAGGGTCCCTACGAGCTCGATGACGGGCGGGTGATCTACGCCAATACCTACATGAGCGAGATCGGCTACTGGGACCCGAAGACCAACCAGCAGGGCACCTATGCCTTCGTCGGCGGCGGGCCGAATGCCTGCATGCTCGGCACCGACGGCGCGGTCTATTCGACCCAGACGCCGAATGTCGGTGCCTGGGTGGCGCCGGAGCATCGCCCCCCGTCGATCCAGAAGACGACGCCGGACGGCAAGGTCGAGATCCTCGTCACCGAGGCCGACGGCGTGAAGTTCGACGGCCCGAACGACCTGACCTTCGGTCCCGACGGCAACCTCTATTTCACCGATTCCGGCGACTGGGCGCCCGACACCAAGCATCACCCCGGCCGCATCGTGATGGTCGGTCAGAACGGCGTCGCCAAGATCCTCGAGGAGCTCGATTTCGTCTATCCGAACGGCATCGTCGCCGAGCCGGATGGCTCGCTGGTCTGGGTCGAGTCCTACACCCGTCGCGTCGTCCGCCGGAAGCCGGACGGCACCAAGACGATCCTCTGCACGCTGCCGGAAAACCATATCCCGGACGGCTTCAAGATCGACGAGAAGGGCGATTTCTGGATCACCACCGTGTCCTCGGGCGGCGTCGACCACGTCGGCAAGGACGGCACGCTGATCGACTTCCTCGAAGTCGGCGTCACGCCGCTCAACTGCTGCTTCGGCAAGGGCGGCAAGCTCTTCGTCGCGGACATGGGCCCGTTCGACGTCACGGGTGCTGCGATGACCGGACAGCTCGTCGAGGTCGATCTCGGTATCGAAGGCATGCCGCTTTTCCGCGGCGCAATAGGGTAAGGCGCGTCAAATGAAGATTGCCAAGGTCGAAGCCATTCCGGTCAGCTATCCGGAACCGAACGATTTCAACGCGCTGCGGCATCTCTGCCTGGCGAAGATCACCGCCGATGACGGCCAGGTCGGCTGGGGCGAGTCGATCACCCAGTTCCCGGAGGCGAATTTCGCCGCCAAGGCGATCATCGAGGGCATGGCGCCTAACCTGATCGGCAAGGACCCGGTCGAGACCGAGGCGCTGTGGCGGCAGAACAAGCAGCAGGCCTGGTGGTACGGCTATCACGGCGGTATCGCCTCCTATGCCACCGCCGCGATCGACATCGCGCTGTGGGACCTCAAGGGCAAGGCGCTCGGCCGCAGCGTCCTCGACCTTCTCGGCGGTTGCGTCCACGAGAAGCTGCCGGCGATCGCCTCCTGCCACGCCCATTACGAGTCGATCCCCGACATGGCCGCGGAGACGGCCGAGTGGATCGCCACCGGCCTGCAGGGGCTGAAGACCGGCTTCGGCAAGCGCGGCAACGCCAATCTCGGCTACGACCACGACCGCGACGTCGCCTATGTCAAGGCGATGCGCGAGGTGCTCGGCCCCGACCGGATGCTGATGATCGACAACGGCATCAACATCAAATGGGACGTGACCGACGCCGTCCGCCGGGCGCGGGACATGGAGGAATATAATCTCGACTGGATCGAGGAGCCGCTCGGTGCCTGGGACCCGGAGGGCTATGCCAACCTGCGCTCCAAGACGACGACCCGCATCGCCTATGGCGAGCGCGAATGGACGCTCGAGCAGTTCGAGCGCATCCTCGCCACCGGCACCGTCGATGTGGTCGGCGTCGATCCCGGCCGCGCCGAGGGCATCACCGGCTTCAAGAAGATCACCGAGCGCTGCGAATTCTACCGCCGCCAGGCCAATGCCCATGCCTGGTCGTCGGCGATCGTCACCGCGGCGAGCCTCGCCATCTCGTTCAATTCGCCGTCCTGCAAGCTGTTCGAGTTCAAGCCGCTGCGCAATCCGATGCAGCACGACCTCGTCGAGAAGCCCTTCGAGCAGATCGACGGCTGGGTCTATCCGCCCACGGGTCCCGGCCTCGGCATCGAGGTGATCGAGGAGGTGGTCGAGGGCTATCGCAGCGAGAAGGTCCTCGGCATGGCGTGACGCAGGGCCGTCACGCCGCAACAGGAAACACCGCACGCCATCTTTTCTGGATCAATGGGAGGACATGAGATGAACGTAACGATGAAACGCAGTCTGCTGGCGGCGGTCGCCGCCGGCGCCGTCGGTCTCTCCGGCATCGCGCTCGCCGAGGATATGTCGCAGATTCCGACGACCGGCGAGAAGGTCGAGGGCGCGCCCTTCGAGGTCAAGCGCGACTGGGGCACCTTCAAGCTCGCGGACCGGATCGCCGAGAAGGTGAAGGCCGGCGAGAAGATCAACTATGTCTTCTCCTACCAGGCCTCGGGCATTCCGCTCTTCTCGCCGCAATACGCTGCCGGCTTCGAGGCCGGCTGCAAGATGGGCAACGAGATCTATCCGATGGAATGCGCCTCGATCGCCCCGGTCCAGACCGATGCCAATGCGCAGGTCTCCCAGATCGAAGCCAAGCTCGCCGCCGGTGAGATCGACTGCATCTCGATCGAGCCGGTCACGTCGGATTCGACGACGGCGATCGTCAACAAGCTGATGGACCAGGGCATCCCGGTCTTCACCGCCGGCGTGACGTCGCGCGGCCACGAGTTCACCAACTTCACCCAGGTGCCGATGCTCGAGGGCGAGACCGCCGCCAACATCGTGCTTGACTGGATGAAGGCGAACAACAAGGACCTCAAGGTCTTCGCGGTTTCGGGCGGTGATCCGACCCAGTTCTGGGCGCAGGGCCGCATGAAGGGCTTCCACGACACGATCATGGCGGCGATCCCCGACGCGACCTTCGTCACGACGGAAGAGAACGGCCTGAACGTCAGCTACGACCCCGGCCAGACCTACGATGCCTATCGCACCTTCCTCTCGGCGAATCCGGAGGTCCAGTTCATCGAGAACGTGGATATCGGCGCCGAGCATGCCGACCGTGCGATCGAGAGCCTCAACAAGACCGGGCAGGTCTTCACCATCGGCTGGAACGTGTCGAAGGGCCAGCTCGACGGCATCGAGAAGGGCATCCAGGTGGCCGCGCTCGACCAGCGGTGGTCCGACCAGGCGGCGTTCGGCGGACCGGCCTGCGCGCAGTTCCTCAAGAACGGCGTCATCCTGCCGAACACCCAGACGCTCCTGCCGGTGATGGCCGACGGCGTTGCCGCGGCGCGCGAGGAACTCGACCGCATCCTCGGCCAGCAGTAACCGCATCGCTCATGCGGCGGGGCCGGATATGTCCGGCCCCGCCATTGTCTCACCCGAACACGGCCCGAATATTCCATGACTGCCGAATCCCGTGACACCGCCGTCGAAGGTCAGGAACGCCAGGCCCTTTCCGCCGCCAGCAACGCGACCTTCGATATCGCGCTGCGCATGGGCGGGCTGTTTCTCGCCATCATCGGTGTCGCCCTCGTCCTCTTCATCCTGAAGCCGAGTTCCTTCAACGTCGACGTCGGCATCTCGGTGCTGCGGGCGATGAGCTCGGTTGCGATCATGTCGCTCGGCCTGACCCTGGTCATCGTCGTCGGCGAGATCGACCTGTCCTTCGGCGCCATGTACGGGCTTGGCGCCAACGCGCTCGCGGTGCTGTGGATCGTCGTCGGCATCCCGATCTACATTTCCCTGCCGCTGGCGATCGCCGTCGGTGCCGCGGTCGGGCTGTTCAACGGGCTGCTGGTGACCGGGCTCCGCATCCCGTCCTTCATCGTCACCCTCGGCAGCTACAATCTTCTCTACGGCCTGTCGCTGTGGATCACCCACACGTCGACCTTCAACCCGGTCTATCCGCCGCCGGGGATGGAGATACCGGAGAGCCAGCTCAACTTCTTCACCGGGCTGACGGCGAGCTATGGATCCCACCCGATCTCGCTCGAGGTGTTGTGGATGCTGGTGCTGGCGATCATCGTCGGCTGGCTCCTCCACCGCTCGCTGTTCGGATTCCGGTTGATGGCGATCGGTGGCAACCCGGTCGCGGCGCGGCTCGCGCGGCTGCCGGTGACCAAGTACAAGATCCTTGCCTTCGTGCTCTGCGGCGTGCTCGCGGCGATCGCCGGCATCCTCGATTTCTCCTTCATCCAGACCACCCAGCCGAATATCGGCCTTTCCTATACGTTCCCGGTCTTCGCGGCGGTGATCATCGGCGGCGCCAGCCTCTCCGGCGGCAAGGGCACGGTGATCGGCACGCTTGCCGGCGCGCTGCTGCTGGCCGAGCTGCAGCAAGGCCTCGCGCTGCTCAGCCCCGGGCCGCATGTTCAGCAGCTCTTCCTCGGCTTCGTGACGATCGGCGCCGTCGCCCTCGATCTCGCCCTGACCCACGTGCGCAAGCGCAGGGGGAGCTAGTCCCGTGTCCGCCGCCGCCGGCATCGAGATCCGCAACCTGCACAAGCGCTACGGCAGCACCATCGCGCTCAACGGCATCGACCTCGATATCAGGCCGGGGGAAGTGCTCGGGATCGCGGGGCCGAACGGCGCCGGCAAGTCGACGCTCGTCCGGATGATCGCCGGCGAGGAGCGCCCGACCCTCGGCACGCTGACCTATGACGGCCGTCCATGGTCGCCGTCGGTCGAATGGCAGGAGGTTGCCGTCGTCCACCAGGAGCCGCAGCTCTTTCCGAACCTCACCGTCGCCGAGAATGTGATGGTCGGGCGCGAGGGCGGCGGCAGCGGCCGACCGAAGCTTGGCGATGCCGACGCCGCGGTGATGGAAACCTTCGGCATCGCCAGCCTCCGCAACCGGATTCTGGACGATTGTTCGCTCGCCAACCAGCAACGCACGGAAATCGCCCGCGCCGTCGCCCGCGCCGCCAGGGTCTTCCTCTTCGACGAGCCGAATTCGGCGCTGACCGCGAAGGAGTCGGACGAGCTGTTTCGCGAGATGCACAAGCTCGCCGCGAGCGGCCGGATCGTCGTGCTGATCACCCATCGGCTGGAAGACCTCGTCGAGCAGTGCAAGCGCGTCGCCGTGGTTCGCGACGGCAAGGTGCGTGAGATCCTCGAGGGCGAGGCGCTGACCGAGGAAGGCCTGGCGCGCCAGCTCGTCGTCGACGCGACGGTCACCACTGCCACCGACACCGTCGCGGGACCGGCGCGGGACAAGGATGCGCCGCCGATGCTCAGCGCCCGCGGCCTGACCCTGCCCGGTGTCTTCCGCGACATCGACCTCCAGGGCGCGCCGAACGAGATCATCGCCCTGATGGGCGTCGAGGGATCGGGCGCCCGCGAGCTGCTGCGCTCGGTGGCCGGTCTCGAAAGGTGCAGCGGGCAGCTGACGATCAATGGCGTCGCGGGCACCGAGGCCGTCGACCGCTTCACCGCCTATGTGCCGGCGACGCGGCAGCACAGCCTCTACACCAACTATACGGTCGGCGAGAATCTGCTGGTCCGCCTCGGCCGGCCGGAGATCGCAAGCGCCCTGACGCTGAAGAAGCGGCAGATGAAGACGCTCGCCGAGCAGGCGGTGAAGCGCTTCATGGTCAAGACCGGCTCGATCAGCCAGCCGATCCGGTCGCTGTCGGGCGGCAACCAGCAGAAGGTGGCAATCGCCCAGGCGCTGAACTGTTCGCCGAAGCTCCTGCTGCTCGAGGAGCCGACCCGCGGCGTCGACATCCATTCCAAGAGCGAGATCTACCGGCTGCTCGAGACCTTCGCCGCGGAAGGCAACACGGTGGTGATATTCTGCACCGAGGTGCTTGAGATCTACGAGGCGGCCCACCGCGTCCATGTCGTCTCGGAGGGCCGGCTGTCGCCGCCGCTGTCGATCGCCGATTACGGCCATGTCGAGCAGCTCGCCACCGACATCACCCGGCTGGAAGGCGAGCAGCGCGAGGCCGTCGCGGCGGCCGGATAGCCGGCAATCGCGACCACGCCCGGCCGGATTGAACCGATTTCAAATTCCCGGTTTTGGCCAAATCTTAAGCTGTTGTATTGCCTCTAGTTCCAGCTTGACTCGAATTTTGGAAACGATATTTTTGTTCCAGGCGTGAGCGAAATGGTGCCCATAGAAGGCATCGGCGGCTGTCGGAGAATGGCCCGTTCGCGCCGGGAGGAGGACCGGATGCGAGGCCTGAAGGGCAAGGTTGCGGTCGTTACCGGCGGGGGATCCGGCATCGGCCGCGCGGCAGCGGAACGGCTCGCCGAGGAGGGATGCCGCGTCGCGGCCCTCGACTGGAACGAGGCGAATGTCGAGGAAGCGGTCGCCGGAATGGTCGCCGCCGGCGGCGAGGCGATCGCCCTCAAGGTCGATGTCGGCGACGAGGCGGCGGTCGCGGCGGCGTTCAGGACGATCATCGAGCGCTTCGGCCGGGTCGACATCGTCTGCTCCAATGCCGGCATCTTCACCGCCGAGCGCGACGGCAAGGTCGACGAACTGCCGAAATCGGTCTGGGACGAGATCGTCGGCGTCAACCTGACCGGCATGTTCCACACCTGCAAATACGGCATCGCCGCGATCAAGGAGACCGCCGGCAAGGGCGCGGTGGTGCTGACCGGATCGCCGACCGGCATCCTCGGCTGCACGCCGGCGAGCACCGCCTATTCATCGAGCAAGGCCGGCGTCCACGGCCTCGCCCGGGTGATGGCGGTGGATTATGCCCAGGAGGGCATCCGGGTGAACGTCGTGATCCCGGGCTTCACGCTGTCGCCGCTGGTGCGCGAGCTGGTCGCCGACCCGGAAGTCTACGAGTGGAACGTCAAGAACATACCGATGCGGCGCGGGGCCGAGCCGGACGAGATCGCGGGCGCGGTCGCGTTCCTTGCCTCGGACGACGCGTCATACATGACCGGATCCTTCATCACGGTCGACGGCGGGCTGACCGCTGTCTGAGCGTGGGGAAGTCGACGGCGTGGCGGGTCGTTGCCCGCGTCGCCGGTGGTAACGTGAATGAAAAAGCAAGACCATCAAAACCCGGGAGGAACAACGTGAAAACATTCAAAGGACTGATGGCGGCAGCCCTGCTCGCCTCGGCGGCAGCCGTCGCACCGGCGGCAGCCGAAGACATTACCCTTGGCTTCGTGACCCATGCCCAGGGCAATCCCTTCATCCAGCAGATCATCGACGGCGCCCAGGCCGCGGCCAAGGATCTCGGCGTGACGCTTGAAGTCGCCCAGCAGCCGGGCAGCCAGGCCGAAGGACAGCTCAAGCTCACCCAGAACTTCG
>JAGRKY010000064.1 GCA_020442095.1 Bauldia sp. | reverse complement strand
TTCGAATCCTGTCGGGGTCACCAATGATTTCAAAATGTTGCTGAATTTCACGTCAGGGACTTCAGAAGATAGGTAGCACATAGGTAGCGCCTTCATGCGGCCTGACCCCCGGGCGGGATCGCTTGGGACGGCTACATGTTGGTGAAGCCCAGGCGAGATGCGGCCCTGTCTCGCCGGCCACAGCGGCTGACCGGCATGCCAAAGGTCTATTCATTGATATGAACCACTGATGGCTGCATCAAATTCGCGGATCTCCACTCAAGTTCCAGCCCCCGGCATACAAGGTGTGTCGGTTGAGCGCAGAAATAATTTCCCGTACTCTTAGTCCGGGAGTAAGCGCAGGGGGGAACGCTAAATGTCATTGGCAAAGGTAGTCGGCGATCTGGAATTCAAAATAGACGGCGTTTGGTATGAGGGCACGGGCTTTCTCGTGGGTCCGAACGATCTTCTTACCGCCGCCCACAATGTCCACGACGGAGACAAATTCATTTCGAATTCGATCGTGGTATATTTCGATGGCAAAGCCTATTCAGCCAAAGTGACATGGATGACAGTTCCTGGTTCCTACACTCATAGTAGTGACTGGGCCGATGATATGGCGCTTCTTACATTGAGCGAGCCAATTGGTAACACTCTTGGCTGGATGGGCATGCGGAGTGCCGATCATCCGAACTATCTAAATTTGGCGGGGTATTCTCTGAGCAAATGGCCCTACGATGGCGACACGCTTCAGGCGGATTACGTGTACGCCACCTACCAGACCGGTAGCGGCGTGATCACCTATACTAGTTATGATATTCACGGCGGAGCCAGCGGTGGTCCGGCGTACACTTATTATGGCGGTAATGAGCGCTATGCGGTTGGCATTCACGTTGCTGGATCACCGTCTAAACCTATCGGCAATACGGCAAATTTGCTCACCGCCGATGATATTGAGCTTATAAAGAAATGGATTAATAATAATGGTGATGGCGTTAATCCAGTCATCATCGGAACCGATACAGATGATAATATTTTTGGATACGATACATATAATGAACTCTATGGAAAAAAGTCCAACGATAATATTTATGGAGGCGGAGGGACAGATATTATTTTCGGAGGATCCGGACAGGACCATATATATGGCGGTACGGGGAGCGATATAATTAATGGCGGCAAGGGCAGGGACGCGCTGACCGGCGGCAGCGAAGGGGACCGGTTCAAATTTGCCGACCAGTTGAAGCGCAGCAATGTCGACGACATCACCGACTTCGAGGTTAACAACGACACCATCCTGCTCGACAAGAGCGTATTCAAGAGGATCGGCGCCCGTCTGTCGAAGAAGGAATTTGAGATCGGGAAGAAGGCGGACGACAAGAAGGATCGCATTATCTACGACGACAAGAACGGCAAACTCTATCACGACGCCGACGGCAACAAGTCCGGCAAGAAAAAGTTGTTCGCAACCCTCGACAAGAATCTGGTGCTCGACAACGACGACTTCGACATGATTGCCTGAAGGAGGCTATCGCCAGACGAAAAGCCCTCGGCGCTCGATCGCCGACGGTTTATTTTCGCCGATCGCGTTGAAAACGAGGAATTCGCAGAGCACTTGCTGATGCGTCGCTGCCAACGCCGCCACCCGGGTGCCGAGCAGGCAATCGCCGTTTCAGCCGGCCGGCGCGCTCTAGGCAAAGGTATTCGAAAGATAGCGGTCGAGCGCCGCGGGCGATGGTGGCACGCATCTCAGGCCGAGGTGGCCGTCGGGTCGCACCACGGCCAGACTGTTGCCGGCAGGCCCCAGCCGGGCGTGCGCTGCGCCCGCCCTGTCAAAGAGCAGCTCCGGCACCTCCGGCTTTGTCTCGATTTCGTTTGTGTGGACCAGATACGCCTTGAGGTGACCTCCGTATCGATCGGTCGCCGCACGGATCAGCGCCAAGCCGTCTTCGATCTGTTCCTGGTCGGCATCGCCAGCGAGCAGGAACACCGTATGACCGACATGCGAAATGACTTCGTGGAGCGTCTTCGTCTCCGAGCCATTGCCCGTCACGAGGCCCGAGGCGTCGCCGACGCGACACCCCGCCTCGGTGGCGCCGGACGCCGCCGTCGGCGCCCCCACGTTCTCGACAATCGGGCTGCCGCCATAGACGTAGGCGACTTCCGCCTCATCGGTCGCCATCTGGTGGCGCTGTTCACTGTCGGACAGGACCCGGGTGATCGTTTCGATCGCTTCGGGGTCGCCCCTGGCGACGAAGCTCTCCGCATCGTCCCCGGTCTTCGCCACGAGCTCGGCGACCGGCCGTCGTTCGGCGTCGTACGTGTCAAGCAGGCTCTCGGGCGCCAGTCCCTTGGCGACCAGGGCGAGCTTCCAACCGAGATTGAACGAATCCTGGATACCGGTGTTCATTCCATGGGCCTGCGTCGGGCTGATCGCGTGAGCGGCGTCTCCGGTCAGAAGCACGCGGCCCGATCGAAACGTCGGAGCGACCTTGCAGTGGGAGTGGAACAGCTGCGGCGTATCCGCGTCGCGGAGTTCGACGCCCGGACCAAGCGCGGCGATCATCCGATTGACGGCCGCAACCCCGGCTTCCGCGTCAGGGTCGGCGCGGAAGTAGATGCGCCTGCGGCCCGTGCCGACCGGCGCCGCGTAGATGAGTGGTGAAAACTGGACCGCGACCATGTCCCCGGCATGGCTCCAGTTCGCGAGGCGGCCGTCCACCACGCCCCAGCGCAACGGGTAATCGTGGCCCGGAAACGGAATCCCGGCCGCTTGACGAACCGTGCTGTGCAGGCCGTCGGCACCGACTATCCATCCGAATTTGCGCGTGTGGTCACCGCTGACCGTGCTGAGGCGCGCGACGAGACCGTCGGATTCTTCATGATGGTCGACGAGCTTCACACCGCGCTCGACCGCGCCACCGACCTGTTCCAGCTTCCCGGCAAGCAGGTTCTCCGTCTCGCTTTCGGAGATACCCAGGAAGTACGGAAAGGGACTGTCGATGGTGTTGATCCGGTAGGACGTGGCCTCGGCGCCCCCGGAATGGAAACCGAAGCCGTTGATCACATGACCGCGCTGCAGAAACGCATCGGCCAGACCGTATGACGCGAAAATTTCCAGCGACCGGGATTTGACGAAGGCGGCGCGATCCTGGGGAAGGTCCGGCGCTCGATGATCGATGATCTGGCACGCGACTCCGCGACGGGTGAGTTCGATGGCCAGGACAAGTCCGGCCGGGCCTGCGCCCACGATCAGGATTGGATCACCGGACATGAAATACCGTTCTCCTACCTGCGAAGATCGAGGCTGCGGGCTGAGATTCGCGTGAACCGGAAGGTCATAGCCGGGGCAGGACCCGCTCCGCGAAAAACATAGCCCAACAGATTGCGCAACCCAAACGTGCCGCTGTTGGGCGGCTTCACGCCCCCGCCCGGCATGCTCCCCCCGAGCAGATGCCGATATCCGGTCGGCTGGCTCTGGTGTAGATTGGCCATCGCAGGTTGAAACAGCCAAGCGTCAATTGCGAGATGACTCCGGCGGTCGGAGATCGGGGTTTCGTTGACCCCGGCAACATCGGGGCAGCCATCTCCTCAAACACGATAGCGTCGCAACAGGAGCGAAGGGAATGGCAATTCTCAATGCGGACCAGAGCGTCGACACACGGGCGCTTCCGGAACTCGAACCGATCACCGGCGACACCTACAACCCCATCACCATGCAGGGCGCATATGTCCACGGGCCCAGCGATATCCACTATCGCTTCGGCGACAACGACATCGACATGCCCGGCACCTATGTGTTTGCCGGCGGCGTGGTGGTCAGCGGACCGATGAGTTCGATCACCGTGCTCAGGTCCGGCAATCCGGCATACAGCATTACCGGCCTCAGCGCCCCGATCGAGAATCTGTGGGCGGACGCGCAGGACAACGGGAAACTCGACACATTCCCGGCATCGATCTTCAGCGGAGACGACACGCTGAACGGATCGCCCTTCGACGATGTGCTCTTCGCCTTCGCCGGGAATGACACTATCGACGCCGGCAAGGGCGACGACACCCTCTCCGGCGGGCCCGGCCAGGACGACCTGTTCGGCAGAGGCGGCAAGGATGTCTTCGTCTTCGCCGATACGCTCGGCGCGGCGAATGCCGACAATATCATGGACTTCAAGCACAAGAAGGACTCGATCTTCCTCGACAAGGACATCTTCCCGGCGGTCGGGGTGAAGGTCGGCAAGAAGGAATATTTCGAAGGCAAGAAGGCCCACGACGGCAACGATCACATCATCCGCAAGGGGAACAAGCTGTTCTACGACGACGACGGCAAGGGCGGGGACAAACAGGTGCTCTTCGCCAAGGTCACCAAGAATGCCGTTATCGACCACCACGATTTCACGGTCGGCGATCTCGTGATCTGAGACCGCGCCATAGCCCGGCTGCCATCGCGGCAGCCTGGGATCCACGGAAAGTGGCGGCGGCCGGTTCCTGGCGCGGCGGCGGGATGCCGTGCACGCCTACCGGTCGTCGCTATCCGCCTTCGCGGCGTCCTTTTCCGTCATCCACGCTTCGGGTGTCCTGGTGACGATCTCGAACTGGTCGCGCGTCCGCGCATAAAGATGCCCGCCGAGGCGGCCGATCGCGTCCATGCCGATCTGGTCGATGTGGAGGTTCGACGGGTCGACCAGATCGCTGCGCACGAACAGGCCCAGCACTTCGCCGAGCACGATCTCCCGCGCCGGACCGACCTCGAGCGTCATCGTCCGCCGGCATTCGAGCGCCGCTGGCGCATCGAGGATCCGCGGGCTGCGCACGAAAGTCCCGGCCGTGGTCGCGAGGCCCGCTTCGGCAAGCTCGTCGACCTCGGGACCGAACTTGATCGCGCAGATCTCCATCCGCTCGGCCAGCGCGTCGTCGACGATATGCACGGTGAACTCGCCGGTCTCGCGGATGTTGCGCGCCGTGTCCTTCATCCGCATGTCGGCATAATTCTCGATGCCGATCGCGACGATCGCCGGGTCGTGGGTCAGCACGTTGAAGAAGCTGAAGGCCCCGGCATTGTGCCGCCCGTCGGTGCTGATCGTCGTGGCGAGCGCGATCGGCCGCGGGATCACCGTGCCGATCAGCAGCTTGTAGCGCTCGCGCGCCGTCAGCGTCGAAAAGTCGAAGCGCGTGTGGTCGGCAGGTGTCATCCGGATGTCCCGATCGGCTGCAGAGCGAAGCACGTCGCATGCCACAAGGACGCGCCCGCCGGCAACTTACGCTCACCCACGAATGGTGTGCGGGTGCGAACCGCGGATGATGCCCGTATCCTCGGCGCCCATCGGCGTGAAGTCGGGAAACATGTCGGCGCCCTCGATCGCGGCGGCGCCGGCGCGGGCGACGGCGAGGTCCTGCGTGCCCGTGCCCGAACCCGCGGCGACCGCGCCGAGCACGAACCCGTCGACGCGGATCGGAAGCCCGCCGATCAGGTTGGTCCACTTGTTCTCCTGCGCCAGCGTCACCTGAAGCTCGACATCGGCATGCGCGCCGCCCGTCGGCTCGTTCGACAGCGCCGCCGTCACCGCCTTGTTGCGGGTGGAGATCACCGACAGCGCCTTGGAGCCGTCCATGCGGCCGAAGGCGAGGAGGTTGCCGCCGGTATCGACGACCGAGATGCACATCGGCTGGCCGATCCGCTCGGCCTCGGCGATGGCGGCATTCAGCACGGCGAGGCCGCCGGCGAGGGTCAGGGTCCTTGCCTCCTTGACGTAGCGTCCGGTGGGAGAGGTCATGGCTTGCGATCCCCGGTCACTTGTTGTCGCGCAACAGCGGCGCGAGCTTCTGCACCGCGATCAGCGCCACAAGGGAGACGAGGATCAGCACCCCCGATATCGCGGCGATGCGCGGGTCGAGCTGCTGCTCGAGCATGGCATACATGCGCAGCGGCAGCACGGTGGTTCCCGGCGGCGCCAGGAACAGCGTCATCGAGACATTGTCGATCGACTGGACGAAGATGAGGAACCCGCCGGCGAGGACGCCCGGCACCAGCAGCGGCAGGACGATGCGCCGGAAGGTGCCGAGGCGCGACGCCCCGAGCAGCGTCGAAGCCTCCTCCAGGCTCGGGTCGAGACGGTTGGCGATGCCGGAGGTCGTGCGGAACATCAGCGGGCCGAAGACGACGACATGGCTGATCACGACCAGCAGCACCGAAGGCCGGAAGCCGAGCAGGCTCGCGGTGATCAGCAGCGCGATGCCGAAGACGAGGCTCGGCAGGACGAGCGGCGCGAGCAGCATCGGCTCGAGGCTGTTGGCGAGCCGGCGCCGGATTCGCGCCAGCCCGTAACTGGCCGGCACGGTGAAGGCGAGCGACACCAGCACCGCGAGGAAGGCGATCTTGATCGAGTTCCATGCTGCGACATGGATCTGGCCCGAGTCGGCCGGGTCGACCAGCCGGGCGTACCACTGCAGCGAAAGGCCCGGCGGCGGAAACTGCAGCGTCTGTGCCGAGGTGAACGACAGGATGAGCGCCACCACAACCGGCGCGACGAGGCAGACGAGACTGAGGCCGCCGACCCCGTAGACGAGGATCCTGTAGGTCGCGGACGAGGTTCGCGAGCGCCACCGTTCAGACATTTCCCACCAACCTTGGATGACGCGCCAGCATGGCGAGCGCCAGCATGACGCTGCCGGTCGAGACGACGAGGATCATCGAGATGGCCGCCGCGCTTGGCCAGTCGAACAGGACGCTGACCTCGCGATAGACGAACTGGGGAAGGTAGATATGCGCCGCCCCGCCGATCGAGGTCTGCGTGACGAAGTTGGTCGTCGCGCTGGCGAAGACGAGGATCCAGCCGGCGATGTAGCCGGGAAGCGCCAGCGGCAGCAGCACCGTCCACAGGATCCGCCATGGCCCCGCGCCGGCGATTTCCGCCGCTTCCACCAGGCGCCGGTCGATGCGGGAAAGCACCGCGATCAGTGGCAGCACCAGCAGCGGCAGCTCGATCTGCGTCTGGGCGAAGATCAGCCCGCCCTCGGTGAACATGAAGGTCGTCGGCTCGGCGGTCAGGCCGAGCGCGTTGGAGATCGCGACGAGCGGCCCTTCCCGGCCGAGCAGCACGATCCAGGCGAAGGTCCTGACGACGTTGCTGGTCAAGAGCGGCATCAGGGTCAGGAAGATCACGACCTGCCGGACCAGCGGCCCGCCATGCCAGTAGAGCAGCGCGATCGGGGTACCGACGAAGGTCGCCGCGATGGTGACCAGCACCGCGAGCACGATCGTGTCGATCACCACGGCAACGTTGAAGGGGTCGGCGAGGAAGGCCGCGTAGTTGCCGAACAGGCCGGGGTTGTCCCCGGCCGTCAGGCTGTAGGCGGCCAGCACTCCGAACGGCACGATGAAGACGCCGAGAGACAGCAGCAGCATCGGCAGCAGGAAGGGCAGGCCGCTTGAGGTGAGTGACCTGATCATTGGCCTTTGATGGCGCGATCGTAGGCCTTGGTCCACTCTTCCCGGTTCTTCGCCACCGCGACCCAGTCGAGATAGACGAAGTCCTTCACCTGGTCCTTGGTGACGAACCGCTTGATGCTGTCGGTGAGCTCGACGTCGCTGTTGGTCGGGAAGAGCTCGATCGGCGGCGCCGTCAGTTCGGTCTGGGCCTGGGCGGAGATCGCCGCGTCCATATAGGCATAGACCGCGTC
>JAGRKY010000681.1 GCA_020442095.1 Bauldia sp. | reverse complement strand
GTTCTCGTAGGCGTCGCCCGGCTTCCCCTCGAGCGGATAGGCCTTGCCCGGCTCATGGACGACGAGCGTGCTGCCGCCGCCCATCTCGACGCTGACCCCGCCCGCCTGGAAGGAGAACTCGATCACCCCGCCTTCGCACAACACCTTGAGCCCGCAGCTGAAGGGATAGTCCTTCGGCATGAACTCGCTGCCCTCGACGAAGCCGCTGGCCTCGCCGTAGTCGACCAAGGCGTGGATATCGTTCCACAATCCGGGACGGAATTCCTTACCCCGCGCATAGACCGATTTCGGCGTGCCCAGCACCCAGTTGAGGACATCGAAATCGTGGACGCTGAGATCGAGCACTGCCCCGCCGCTCAGCGCCGGGTCGAGGAACCAGTCGGCCCAGCCCGGCACTTGAGACAGCCGTGAGGCAATCGCCGAGATGGGCTTGCCGATTCGGCCGGCATGGACGAATTCGGCCAGCGACACGTACTCGCCCCAGAACCTCAGGACATGGGCGACCATCAGGATCTTGCCGCTCGCCTTGGCCGCGGCGATCATGCCGTCGCAATCCTCCGCCGTCAGCGCGAAGGGCTTTTCGAGCAGCACGTGTTTCCCGGCATTCAACGCCGCGATGGTCGTCTCCGGATGGAGATGCGTCGGCAGCGTATTGCTGACCGCATCGATCGTCGGGTCCTCGATGATCGCGCGGTCGTCGGTCACCGCCGTGGCGCCGACCTGGCTCGCCAGCGCCTCTGCCTTTTCCGGATTGAGGGACGAAACCGCCACGATCTCGACGCCGGGAATCTTCGCATAGGCACGCGCATGCGTGCCCCCCATGAAGCCCGAACCCAGGATTCCGATTCTCACGATACCCGCGCCCGCCGTCAGGAGAGACCGAGCGCCGCGAGGCGATCATGGGATGCCTTCATCGACCGGTTGACCTCTTCGAGGGCCGGCCACGGCTCGCCGAGGAACTCGACCTCGACGCTGATCGGACCGTCATAGCCGCCCGCCTCGATGATCCCGAGGACCTTGCCGAAATCGATGTCGCCTTCGCCGATCGCCGGGAAATCCCAGACCCGCCCCTCGCCGCGTTTGTCCTTGAGATGGCAATGCACCATCTTCGGCAGCGCGATCGGCAGGTCGTCGACCGCCTTGACGCCGCCGTAGAACTCGACATTCGCCGTATCGTAGTTGATCAGCACATTCGGCCGCCCGATCCGTTCCAGCACGGGAATGGCCGCCTCGCCCGACCGGGTGATCTCGCCATGGATCTCGATCCCGAGACGGATGTCGCGGGCAGCGGCATAGTCGGCGAGTTCGTGGATGTTGCCCATGAAGGCTTCCTCGTCCTCGTCCTCGCTATAGTGACCGCCGATGGCGGTATTCATGATGGCGATGCCCATCCGCTCGCAGAGGTCGACGGCAAGCAGGCCGTCCGCGAGACCTTCCCTGGTGGTGAGATCGGAATGGCCGCTGAGGCTGAGGCTGACAAGCCCGAGCGAATTCATCATCCGCTGGATCCGTCCCAGCTCCTTCGCGTCGGCTTCGAGCGGCACATGTTCGGTCCAGCCGCGCACGGCGCTGAGCTCGACATAGCGATAGCCAGCGGCCGCGATGCCTTCCAGCGCTTCCTCGATGCTGTAGGTATGGTAGCTGTTGGTGTGGCCGCCCAGGCGGTTCTTCAATGTCATGCGCACGCCCCCGTTCCAATCGGTCGCCGCCCGTCGGCGAAGACCAGAACTGAACCACATCGGACGGTCCCGGTAAACGGGTCCCGCGTGCCGGATTCCGCCTGACGAGCGGCCTATTTCTCCAGGGCGGTGAACGCGCCGTCCCAATCGGGAGGCGGCGGATTCTCTCGCCAGATCGCGATGCGGGACTCGTAGAGCGCGTAGAATTTCTCCAGCGCTGCAATCCCCGCTTCCCGGCACCTTGCGATCGCCGCGAGCGCCCCGTCCCAGTCGCAGGACCGGTAGGCGGCAAGCATGGCCTGATGCTCGGGGACGAGCCGGCTCACCTGCTCCCCGGTCGCCGCAAGGGCGGCCTGCAGCGTATAGAGCCGGGTCGGCTGCGAGCGGCCCTTCACCCGGATCAGGTCCAGCTCTAGCGCCGGCTCGCTGACCCCGGCAAAGGTCGACTCGCCGATGACGATGGTCATCCCGTAGACCTTGGAAAGACCCTCGACGCGGGAAGCGAGGTTCACGTCGTCGCCGATGGCGGAATAGTCGAAGCGCACCGTCGAGCCGAGATTGCCGACGCAGCAATTGCCTGAATTGATGCCGATGCCGATGCCGACCGGCTGGTAGGTCTTGCCCTCGGCCTCTGCCTGGCTCCGCCACTCGCGATTGAGGTCGACCATCTTCGCCGACATCTCCAATGCCGCCAACGACGCGTTCCGGGCGTGGCCCGGGTCCTCGAGCGGCGCGTTCCAGAACGCCATGATCGCGTCACCCATGTATTTGTCGATCGTGCCGCGATGCTTGAGGATGATTTCGCTGAGCGGACTGAGCAGACCGTTGATGAACTGCGTCAGCTCGTGCGCCGTCATCTTCTCCGAGATCGAGGTGAAGTTCCGGACGTCGCAGAAGAGCAGCGTCAGCTCGCGGACCTCGCCACCGAGCTCCAGCCGGTCCGGATTGGCGATCAGCTCGTCGACCACGGCCGGCGAGACATAGTGACCGAAAGCGCGCCGCACTTCCGCCCGTTGCTGCTCGACGCTGCGATAGATGTAGAGGGTCGCCGCCCCGACCAGCGCGAAGACCGCCAGGGCCGGGTAGGTCGGGTCGAGCAGGAATCCGGCGTAGCGGTAGCAAAGCCACCCGCAGAGGAAGACGCCGGCGATGACCAGGGCGCCGAGGAGGGCCGAGGCCCCGGCGGAGATGCGGGGCAGGATGACGGCGAGCACCGTGCCGATGACAAGGACGAAGAGGATCTCCAGAGCAACGGTGTAATCGGGGCGGACGAGGCTTCGGCCGGAGATCAGGTGTTCCAGCGCCTGCGCCTGGATCTCGACGCCGGGCAGCGCGGCATCGAGCGGCGTCGCCTGGAGGTCGTTCAGCCCGGCGGCGCTCGACCCGACGAGGATGATCTTTCCGGCGACCTCGTTCGGATCGAAGTCGCCCGAAAGGACCGACCAGGCGGGAATGAAGGCCGCCGGGTTGGACGGGCGGAATTGCAGAAGCAGCGCGCCGTCTGGATTGGTCGGGATCTCGATGCCGCCCACCTTGATGTTGTTGAGCCCGGTCGCGGCGCCGAAGGAGGTCTCGCCGCTGGCATTCGACGATTTCAGGATATAGGTGCTCGCCCCTTGCGCGACCCGCAGCGTCTCCATGGCAAGGGTCGGAGCCCAGTTCTCCCCGTCACGGAAGATCAGCGGCAGCCGCCGCACCACCTGGTCCCGGTCGGGTATCCAGTTGACCGCGCCGATCCCGGACGCGGCCTGCTCGAGGACCGGCAGGTTGTTCGACCGGCCGGTGAAGCCCGGGACGAAGGGGCTTGGATCGTCCCCGGCGACAGCGAAGCCCGCCTTTGGCGGCAACGGCACGCTCGCCTGATTGTCGTTGAGGACCGTGGCAAGGACGGTCGGCGCCGCGCCAACGATCTCCGCCATGATCTCGTCGTGGCTCTTGCGTCCCGCAATCGTCGGCGCAAGCAACGCCGCTTCCTCCGGCGTCAGGCGCTTGATCACCTGTTCCGGCGACGTCTGGTCGGGTTCGGTGAACAGGACGTCGAAGGCCACGGTCACCGCGCCCGCGGCGAAGAGGTTCTGCAACAGGTCGGCGACGGTGGTCCGCGCCCACGGCCACTGCCCGATGCGCTTCAGCGACGCCTCGTCGACATCGACGATGCGCACCGGCAATTCCGGATCGTAGCTCTGCGGGGCGAGGCGTTGGTAGGAGTCGAAGGCGATGAGCCGGAGCGCCTGCATGAAGAACGGGTCGGCGATCCGCAGCGCCGTCGCGCCGAGAAGTACGAGCGCAACCAGGATGATATAGGGCCACTTGCCCCGGGCGATCACCGCGCCCCTCCCCTCGCCGCGCCCGTCAGGCGGCGGATGCCGGACTCAGATTCGATCCCCCAGTCCATCGAGCGCCAGCCCCCTCCGGCCGCTAGACGATATGCAGGTCCGACTGCAGAAGGCTCGAACTGCCGATCGTCACGAAGGCGATCGCATCGCTGCTGGAACCGCCGTTGGCGTCCCAGTAAAGCGTCCCCATGTCCGCGCCCGACGTGTCGAAAAGGAAGACACCCTTGCTGCTGGCATGGGTGTAGCCGGCGATATCGGCGAGCTTGACCAGCGGCGCCGCGTCACCGGCAACCAACCCGCCACCGAAGCCGCTGGCCTTGATCTGCAGGTTGTCGACTCCAGACATGAAATCCTTAATGGTATCAAATCCTTCTGAGGCACTCTTGAAGATGAAGCTATCCTTGCCCTTGCCGCCGGTCGCGATGTCGTCGCCGGTCCCGCCGGTGATCTTGTCGTTGCCGCCATTGCCCTTCAGCACGTCGTTGCCGGCGCCGCCGAGCAGCTTGTCGCGACCTTTGCCGCCAATCAGCGTGTCGTCTCCGGCCTTGCCCTTGAGCTTGTCGTTACCGCCCAGTCCCTTGAGGCGATCGTTGCCCGCGGTTCCGACCATGACGTCATTCTTCTTCGACCCCCTCACCGTCGTCGTCGCGAAGATGAAATCGTCCTTGGTGATCGCGCCGGCATTGACGACTTCGAGGATGATGCCGTTGCCCTTGCCGAGGCCGCCGATCTCGGTGTTGTCGCCAACCTGTGAGATCTTGAGATCGCTGAAGGTGAGTCCCTTGAAGTTGCTGAGATCGATCTTGTCGCTGCCGCCGCCGGTCGCGAGGAAGTCCTTGATGGTGTCGATCCCGAAGCCCTTGAAGAAGACGAACCGGTCGCTGTCATCCCCGCCCCAGGCGGTGTCGCTGGCGCCATCGCCTTCGAAATAGAGGATGTCCTTCCCCTTGCCACCGGCATACTGGTCCGAGCCGGTTCCGCCCCACAGCGAGTCGTTGCCGTCCTCGCCGTAGAGCTCGTCGTTGCCTTCGTCGCCGTAGAGCGTGTCGTTTCCGGAAGCGAGGCCCGCGGTGCCGCCAAATCCGCCGACCAGGATATCGTTGCCCGCGCCACCACGGACCGTGTCGTTGCCGGCCCGCGCCCAGATCTTGTCGGCACCGCCGCCGCCTTCCAGGATATTGGCGAACCCGTCACCGACAATCGAATCGTCGCCGGAGCTGCCGATGACATTCTCGATGTTGAGCAGGATATCCGTACCGCTGTCCCCACCCGTGGCATAGGCGACAGCCGTCGTCGCGTCCGAGATGCCGCCCTTGAGGAGCAGCGCGGCGATGCTGCCGGGATCGCCGCTGACCGACTCGCCGGAGCGATCCTCCGGCGTCAGCCGGACCGTCACGCCGCCGTTGGTCGCCGAATAGTCGATCGTGTCGTTGCCGGCGCCGCCGTCGTAGAAGTCGTTGCCGTCGCCAACCCGCGCCGCGATCCGGTCGTCGCCGATGCCGGTATCGATCACGTCTACCCCGGCCCCACCAATCGCCACGTCGTTGCCGTTGCCGGTGTTGATGGTATCGCCGCCGGCCGAGCCGGTGATCGTGTCGTTGTGGCTGCCGCCGGTGACCGTGAAGCCTTCGGTCTGCAGATGGAGATCGATGGTCACGCCCGCGGCCGCCAGCGCCGCCGAGATGGCCTCGACATTGACGATCCGCAAATCCGTCGCGGCATTCAGGTCGGTCGACGTCGCCGCCAGCGTGATCGTGTCGGTATCGGCACCGCCATCCACCGTGTCCGCGCCGACGAAACCGACGATCGTGTCGTTGCCGGTACCGGCGTTGATGGTGTCGGCGCCGCTCGAGCCGATGATCGAGTCGCCCTGGCCGCTGCCGGTGATCGTGAAGCCGTCATTCTGCTGATGCAGGTCGATCGTGACGCCGGCGCCGGCGGTCGAAGCGTCGATCACTTCGACATTCTTGATCTGGCTGTTCGTCGCGGCGTTGAGATCGCCGGACGTCGCCGCGAGGACGATCGTGTCGGTATCGGCACCACCGTCGACAGCATCGGCACCGACGAAGCCGATGAACGTGTCGTCGCCGGCACCGCCAAAGATCGCATCCGCACCGGTCGAGCCGGTGATCAGGTCGGCGTGACCGCTACCGGTGATCGCGAAGCCTTCCGTCTGGCTGCTCAGGTCGATCGTCACGCCGGCCGCGGCGAGCGCCGCCGAGATCGCCTCGACGTTGATGATCCGCAAATCCGTCGCGGTATTGAGGTCGTTCGAGGTCGCCGCGAGCGTGATCGTGTCGGTGTCGGCGCCGCCGTCCACCGTATCGGTCCCCACGAAGCCGACGATGGTGTCGTTGCCCGCCCCGCCATAGATCGTGTCCGCGACGCTCGACCCCGTCAGCACATCCGCATTGCCGGTGCCGGTGATCTCGAACCCATCGTTCTGGCCACTGAGGTTGATCGTGACACCCACGACGCCCAGCACCCCCGACGCGTCGATCTTCTCGACGCCCTGGATGTCGTCGTCGATCGCCGCGTTGAGGTCCGTCTGGACCCCGGCGATCGTGATCCTGATCGTGTCGCCGGTACCATCGCCGCCGAAGACCTGGTCGGCGCCGACGAAGTCGACGAACGTATCGTCGCTGGCCCCGCCATAGAGCATGTCGTCGCCGGCGCCGCCGGTGATCAAGTCGACCTGGCTGGTGCCGGTCAGCACCTGGTCCTTGGTATCGTCGGTGATCCCCGCCCCGTTGATGACGATAAGGTCGCCGTCCGCAGCCGGCAGCCAGGTCGAAGCAAAGGTCCACAGCGACAGGTCGACCGTCAGCGCCGTATCGACGACATCGATGATCACCTTGTCGAGGTGGCCGTCGGTCCCCGCTACGTTGAGCGTCGACGACAGGCCGGCGCCCAGTTGGTCGGACGTGAAGGTCGCGGTCGATCCAAGCGTCAGCTTCTCGATCGACGTGATTGTCGATCCGGTGAAGTCCGCGTCACCTGTGACCTGCAGGGTGTCGGTATTGGCGCCGCCATTGTAGGTCTCGCCGGTGACCGCATCGCCCGCATCGCCGTCGACGACAAGGATGTCGTTGCCGTCCCCGCCATACAGCAGATCGATGCCAAGACCGCCCGCGAGCGTGTCGCCACTGTCACCGCCGTAGATCGTATCGGCACCCTGCGATCCGGTCAGTGTGTCGCCGTGGGCGCTGCCGGTGATCGTGAACCCTTCTACCTGATTGCTCAGGTCGATGATGACCGCGTCAGGGGCCGTCGCGGCATCGATGATCTCAACGCCCTGAATATCGTCGTTTCCGGCGTTCTTGAGGGTCGTCTGCTCGCCATCGATCGTGATCCTGATCGTGTCGCCGGTGCCGTCGCCGCCGAAGACCTGGTCGGCCCCGACGAAATTCACGAACGTGTCGTCGCTGTCGCCGCCATAGAGCATGTCGTCACCGGCGCCGCCGGTGATCAAGTCGACCTGGCTGGTGCCGGTGAGGATCTGGTCCTTGGTGTCGTCGGTGATCCCCGAGCCGTTGATGACGATCAGGTCGCCGTCCGCAGCCGGTAGCCAAGTCGAAGCAAAGGTCCACTGCGACAGGTCGACCACCAGCGCCCCGTCGACGACGTCGACGATCACCTTGTCGAGGTGGCCGTCGGTCCCCGAGACATTGAGCGACGACGAAAGGTATATCGTGCCAAGCTGGTCCGACGTGAAGGTCGCCGTCGAACCGAGCTCCAGCTTCTCGATCGACTCGATCACCGAACCGGTGAAGTCGGCGTCGCCGTTCACCTGCAGCGTGTCGGTGTTGTCGCCGCCGTTATAGGTCTCGCCGGTGACCGCATCGCCCGCATCGCCGTCGACGACAAGGATGTCGTTACCCAGCCCGCCATACAGACCGTCGGCGCCCAGGCCACCCGTGAGCGTGTCCGCCCCGTCGCCGCCATAGATCGTATCGGCGTCGCTGCCACCGATCAGGATGTTGTCGCCGGTACTGCCCGTCAGGCTGACCGCGACGGCCGAGAGGCTCGCATCGACATTCTCGAAGCCGGTGACATCGGCATTGTCGAGCCCGCCGCTCTGA
>JAGRKY010000680.1 GCA_020442095.1 Bauldia sp. | reverse complement strand
TCAGCACCGGCGAATACCAGAAGAAGTCGCGGCTCTTCTGCTTGACGATCGCCGGATTGTCCTCGGTCTTGATACCGTCGAGATCGGCTTTCAGTGCGGCGATGTCCGTCATTGCGAAAGTCCCATCAGGTCGTCGAGTTCGCGATAGTCGGGGAGCGTCCGGTCGATCGCCGCCCCGGCGCGCAGAATGGTCCGGTCGGACTGCGGCCGGGCGAGAAGCTCGGTCCAGGACCGCCCCCGGAAGAGCACCAGGTCGGCCAGCCGGCCGGCGCCGATCGTCCCGTGGTCGGATCGGCCGATGATCCCGGCCGGTACCCGGCTGGCGAGGCCGGCCCAGGCGCCGATCGGGTGGTCGAGATGGATGATCCGCACCGCCTCGCGAAACACCTCCAGCATGTCGAGGTCGCCATAGGCATAGAACGGATCGCGGGTATTGTCCGAGGCGACGGCGACGGGAACGTCCCGCGCCATCAATTCGTGGATCAGGGTCACCCCGCGCCAGCGGGGCGTCCGGCCGGCGCCCCGGTCCTGCAGGTACATGTTGCACATCGGCAGCGATACGACGGCGATCCCGGCCTCGGCGACGCGTTCCATCGTCGCGTCCGCTTCCTCCGCCGGCTGCACCGCCAGCGAGCAGCAATGGCCGGCGACGATCCGTCCCGGAAAGCCGTTGCGGATGGCGGCGTCGGCGATATGGCGCAGCGACCGGGCGGTCGGGTCGGCGGATTCATCGACGTGGAAATCGAGGTCGAGTCCGGCCGCCGCGGCGCGGCGCATCATGACGTCCAGCGCCTCGTCGAGCTCCGGCATCATGAAGGTCACCGCGCCGAGGACGCCGCCGCATTCCGCGACCAGGCCGACAAGTTCGTCGGCGAAGGCGGCGTCGAGGAAGAGATCGACGGGCAGGATGGAGACCGCCTGCAGGTCGACCCGACCCGCCCAGCGTTCGCGCATCCCGGCGAAGACCGGCCAGGATATCAGGTGTTGCGGCGGCGCCGAGTCGAGGTGGGTGCGAAGCAGCGACGTGCCGTGTGCATAGGCGGCGCGCAGGCTGAAATCCATGCGCCTTTCGACGTCACCGGCCGTCCATTCGGCCTCACGGTCCTCGACGACCGCGGCAAGCGCCGAATCGAAAGTCCCGTCCGGATTTGGCTTCCGCGGCCAGATATGGCCCTTGTCGATATGGGTATGCATGTCGACGAAGGTCGGCCAGACCATGCCGCGATCGAGGTCGAAGCTCGGCAATCCGGTCTCGCCGCCGGCCGGCATGACCTGTTCGACGATGCTTTCGTTGACGACAATATCGGCGCGAACCAGCCCCTCTTCGTCGGGCGGTACCGGCGGGTTGTCGAGGAAGATGCCCGGCACCGTCGCGTTTGCCAGCACAAGGCGCGGACCATGCGCCGGCAGCGCCGCGAAGCCCTTGTCCATCGCCTCAATTCTCCCGCCGCACGGCGCTCTCGTGCCATTTCCGCAAGAGCAGATGCGATACGAGGCTGGTTGCCGCGAAGATCAGCACGCCGGTCAAAGAGAGCAGGATCAGGGCGCCGAACAGGCGGGGGATGTTGAGACGGTATTGCGACTCGAGCAGCCGGAAGGCGAGGCCGGATCCGGCCCCGGCGGTGCCCGCCGCGAATTCGCCGACCACCGCGGCGATCAGCGCCAGGCCGCCGGCGATCCTCAGCCCGGCAAGGAAATAGGGCAGCGCATTGGGGAGTTGGAGAAAGATCAGCGTCTGCCAGCGGCTCGCCCGGTAGAGCTCGAAGAGGTTGAGCAGGTTATGGTCGGTCGAGCGCAGTCCCTGGGTGGTGTTGGACAGCACCGGGAAGAAGGCGACGATCCAGGCGCAGATCAGAATCGCGGCCTGGGTGGTTGGCGTGTAGATCAGGATCAGCGGCGCGATCGCCACGACCGGCGTCACCTGGAGGATCACCGCATAGGGATAGAGGGCCAGCTCGATCCATTTCGACTGCGCCATCAGAATCGCCAGCGCCACGCCTCCGACCAAGGCGATGACGAGCGCCTTGAGGGTGATGGTCAACGTCACCCAGAGCGCCGAGAGCAGGACCGGCCAGTCGGCAGCCAGCGCCTGCGCGACCCTGACCGGGCTCGGCAGGATGTAATGAGGCACGTCGTAGACCATGACATAGACCTGCCACACCACGATCAGCCCGACGAGCATCAGGACGGGTATCAGGAAGCGGAGCCAGCGACCGGTCGCGCTGCCGGCTTCCGCCGGACGCGGCGCCTCGTCGGTCGAGAGATCCTGCACCGACGTCCGCGCCATCTCGCCCTCGTGCTTTTCGGCCTCGACCGCTGTCATCGGTGCTCGCTGCCTTCCATTGCCGCATGCAGCGCGCCGGACGTCTTGCGGCAATATTCGTTGTAGATGCTGGAGGTACGGAATTCCTCCTCGCGCGGGTAGGGCGCGTCGATCGCGAGCTCGTCGATGACCCGCCCGGGACGCGACGCCAT
>JAGRKY010000679.1 GCA_020442095.1 Bauldia sp. | reverse complement strand
AGACCCGCTCGATGCTGCAGACGCCCCAGAAATACCCGCGGGCCGGGAGCCAGAGCTATCCCTCACCCGCTGCCGAACAAGCCGCCGACGGATCGACCACCGTCTATTTCGGCCCGACCCAGCCAGAAGGCGTGGCGCGCGGCAACTGGATCCAGACCGATCCGGACAAGGGTTGGTTCACGATCCTCCGTCTCTACAGCCCCCTGCCCTCGTTTTTCGACAAGAGCTGGCGGCCGAGCGAAATCGAACTGGCAAAATAATCAAGAACCAGGGAAGCCGCGCCGGGGTCGTGCGGCCTTCTTCCCTTCCCTACGGACCCACTATTTCTGAGCAACGGAGCCTTTGAAATGAAGAGCAAATTTGGACGTGCCCTGGCCGGCGTCGCCGCCCTGATGATGATTTTTTCGTTCTACGCCTCGAAGCCGGCCGAAGCCGCGCACATCAAGATCGGCGTCCTGACCTGCGCCGCCGGCGTCCAGGTCGGCCTGCTCATCACCTCGGGCGAGCGCATCCAGTGCTCCTTCGTTCCCGACGCCACCGATAGCGAGAACTATCACGGCTATATCCGCAAGTTCGGCCTCGACGTTGGCATCACCGCAGCGTCGGTGATCGTCTGGGCGGTGATGGCCGTCGAAGGCACCAAGTACACGCCCGGCGCGCTTGCCGGGACCTATGCCGGCCTGACCGCCGAGGAGACGCTTGCCCTCGGGCTCGGGGCCAATGTGCTGGTCGGCGGTTCGCAGAAGTCCTTCGCCTTGCAGCCGCTCAGCGTTTCGGGACAGGCTGGCCTCAACCTGGCGGTCGGTGTTTCGATCCTCAGGCTCGAGTCGCGCTGACGCCGCAGCGAAGAGAAGGCGGAGACCCCGCTGTTTCCGCATTTTCGGCTGCGATGACGGAAATTCTTGCGCCCGGCCCCGACAAGGGTGGCCGGGCGTTTCTTTTGCCCTACCCGACCCGGGGCGCTGACCCTGCGGCGGGCTCCTGCGGAACCCCGGCGCTGCGCTCCGCCATCTCCCGCTCGATCCGCGCCTTGGCCTCCAGGTCGATGCCCTCGTCGCGGGTCAGATAGGCGGTCTGGCTCGGAAAGGCGAAGCCGGTTCCGGCCGCCTCGATCATCCTCATGATCTCCAGCATGAGCGACTGCTGGATCTCCAGGAAGGCACCGAAGTCGCCGGTCACGACATAGCAGCGCACTTCCATGTCGATCGAGGAATCGCCGAAGCCGACGACGACCACCCGCGGCAGCCCGCCTGATTTCTCGACCATCGGGTGTTCGGAGAGGAAGCGGCGGATCTCCGTCGCGAGCCATTCGAGCTGGGCGGGCGAGGTCTCGTATCTGAGACCGAGGACATGCTGGAAATGGCACTTCTGGCGCGCCGAGTAGTTCGAGATATGGAGCTTGGCGAGGTCGCCATTCGGCACGGTGATCAGGGTGCCGTCGAGCGCCCGGATGCGGCTCGAACGCGGCCCCACCGCCTCGACCACACCGCCGCCGTCGCCATAGTGGATGAAGTCGCCGACACGGAACGGCCGGTCGGCGAAGATGGAAACGCCGCCGAAGAGATTCTCGACCGTCGATTGCGAGGCGAGCGCGAGAGCGAAACCGCCGACACCGACGCCGGCGATGAGGCCGAGCGCGGGGATGCCGATGTCGTTCGCGCCATAGACCATGATCGCACCGGCGGCGACGATCGCGCAGATCCGCGCGGTGAGCCGCAAGAGATGGGCGTCGTAGC
Source organism: Bauldia sp. (assembly GCA_020442095.1). The sequence continues at coordinate 2,190 of JAGRKY010000679.1, read as the reverse complement.
TGTTGTCGGGTATACGCGGCGAGGCGATGATCGCCTCGACGACGAAGAAACACGCCACCCAGGCGGCCCAGGCGCCGGCGAGGTAGAGCAGCGCGGCGACGGCGATATCCTCCCCGACCGCGAATTCGCCGGAAACATTCAGCTCGTAGTCGATGAACCAGTCGGCGAGCACGACAAGAGCGAAAAGCAGGATCGGCGTCACCAGGTGCCAGCCGAGCGAAACGACCTTGGAGCTGTGCTTGCGCAGCCGGCGCGTCAGCCACGCCCATTGCCAGGTGACGACAGCGACAACGACCACGATGGCCAGGGTGAAGAGCACCTTCCAGAACGGTGTGCCCAGCACGTCGAACTGGATCGATTTCGGCAGCGCCCTGGTCAGCGCATCGGGGAAGATCGGGCCGGTCAGGCGAATCTGCTCGTTCCGCCAGTCATCGAAGCGAGCCGGCTTCAGCGGCGGCTGGCCGATGATCAGCGCGTGATAATCGGGCAGGCTCTCGATGCTGTCGCCGGTGAACAGATACTCGCCGGCCTGCGGACCGTCTTCCACCTTCTCGATCCGGATCTGGGTTCCGGGAATCTCCCACTTCTTCGGCAGGTCTCCCCAGTCGCGGCCGGGGGCGCCGGGGATCGAGGCCGCGGGCACCTCCGGAATCCGGTTGAGGATGTCCATCAGATAGCCGAAGCCCGCGTCGCCGACCTTCTGCCGGGTCGCCGACGGGATGCTCCGCAGGTCCATCAGGCTCCGCAGCCGGGCGAGGTCGTGGAGGAGCGTGCGCTCGCCCGCCCAGTCCTTGTCGGCGAGGTAGGAGGCATAGTCGGCCTCGATCACCGCTGCCTGGCTCAGGAACGACTGGAAAGTCGCGCTGGGGCTGGAGGTATCGAGCGGGGCGAGCGGGTTGGCCGGCTGCGCCGAGGCGGTTGCCACCGAGGCAAGGACCAGAAGGATGAACCGACACAATACTCTGTACATCAAAGGAACTCCGGCGGGGGTGCTGTCGCGGCAAAGACACATCGCCGCCCGATGACCGCAACGTGGCAGGCGATACCACATTTTTCCGCGTCCGCTCCGTAGCGCCGGGGAGGCTCCATGTTCAAGCGGTTCGCCGCCAGGAAGTCCCACCGGCGGCGCCGGCCCCCCCTGCCGCCGACGTCCCTGGCATCGAAGGGCTGCAAAGATGCCCCCTTTTCGTCACCATTGGCCACCATTTGTCCCCGAGTCGGGGGGCAACCGACACGCGGCCAATCAGCGGCCACAGCAGGCGGAGTCCTCAAATGGCAACCTTCATCGGCACCATCTTCAACGACACCAACCTCAACAGCCAGCAGAACCAGTACGGCATCGACGGCAACGACTTCCTGTCGCCGCACAACGACAACAAGCCGTATTACCTTTACGGGGGCAACGGCGACGACCAGCTCTACGGCTATTCCTACCAGGACGAACTCTATGGCGGAGCGGGCGCCGACCTGATCCGTGGTCTTGGCGGCAACGACTATATCGAGGGCGGGAGCGGCGGAGACCTGCTCTATGGCGACTACGGCAACGACGATATCTATGGCGGGCGGGGCCGCGATACCTTCGTTTTCGATACCAAGCTCAACGAAAAGAAGAACGTCGACACGATCTACGGCTTCACGGCCGGCAAGGAACAGATCGACCTCGACAAATCGATCTTCACGAAGATCGGCGCGACCGGCAAGACGCTGAAGGCGAGCAAGTTCGTCGTCGGCACCAAGGCCAAGGATTCAGCCGATCGGATCATTTACGACGAAAAAAACGGTGTCGTGAGATACGACCCGGACGGCGACGGCCCGAAGAGCGCGAAGAAGTTCGCGATCCTCGATTCACACCCCGATGTGTCGCATTCCGATTTTTTCGTGATCTGACAACGAAAAACGGGCAAGGCCGACCGGGATTTCCGGCGGCCCCGCCCGTTCCGTCCACCTCCCGCCTGTAGCGTCAGGCGGCCGTCTCGGTCGGCAGGCCGGCGAGCGCCATGGCAAGGTCCGCCTCGTCGTATTCGAGGTCCTGAAGCTTGCCGGCGAAGTAGTCCATGTAGGCCTGCATGTCGAAATGGCCGTGGCCGCAGAGGTTGAAGAGGATGGTCTCCGACTTGCCCTCCTCGCGGCAGCGGATCGCCTCGTCGATCGCGCCCCGGACGGCATGGTTGGCTTCCGGCGCCGGCAGGA
>JAGRKY010000678.1 GCA_020442095.1 Bauldia sp. | reverse complement strand
TAGATCGCGCTGCCGACCGGCTGGCCGACATCATGGGCGAGCGTCAGCGCCCGGATCGCATCGGCCTTGCCGCGCTTGTGGTCGCGGAAGGTCGAGATGCGCTGTCCCCAGTGCTGGAAGACGACCAGGATGTGGAATCCGGCCTGGGAGATCTGCATCCGCTCTTCGAATGTCAGCGTCTTGCCAGGCAGCGTCTCGTCCTTGTGGTCGAAATAGCGGATGATGGTGTGGACGCCGACCTCCCGCATCTTCTTGAGGAAGGCGGCCGTCACCGGAGCCGAGGTGTCGGCGGCCATCATGCCGCTTCCCCGATAGCAGTGATCGGCGGATTGGTGCGAGCTGGAGGCCGTCGCGTCGCCGCACAGGGCAACGACAAATGCCGCGGCCGTGAGTGAAGAAAGCGCCCGATTGCGCATGACCGATCCCCGTATCCTTGACGGCCATTCCGGTACAATTTGCCGAAAAATACCGCCCGGCGGGTAACGAGGTGGTTAAGACACCGCGGCGGCGGCGGAGATGGAACCGTCGGTCTTTGGCTACTTCAGGTCGATCTCGCGGCGCAGCAGGTCGACGGCGGATTCGACGATCCGGACTTCCGATGCCGGCACCCCGGTGAAGGAGCATTCCCAGTTGGCGCCGTCGGTCTCGCGCCGGGGAATGCGATAGATATCCGGATGGATCGACCCGGCGTCGCCGAGCACCAGCGTTCCGAGCTTCTCCCGCAGTCGCTCGGCGATCTCCTGTCGAGTCAGCGCAAGCTTCGCCATCCCTGCCTCCGGCGGCAATGGCCCACATCTTGATGATATCATTTGACAGGAAGATGTCGCGAGGAACGCGAACGGAGCGGACTATTCGTCGCCAATGACCGGACGGGAGCCCCGCGGCGACCTTGTCGGACGATCAGGAGGCACCACGAGGCGACGCTGAACGTCGATGAAGGCGACAAGCCGGTGTTCCGGGGCAAGTCCCGGCCTGTCGTGGACAGGCGGCTATTCGGCCGGCTCGATCTCGGGCATGTCATAGGCCTTGAACGCCGCGACATCCGGCCGATAGGCCCGCATCAGGAACGACCAGCCGTCCTCCGGCGTATAGGCGAAGTTCGGCGCCAGGTCGCGACAGTCCTCGCCGCCGAAAGCCACGGTGAACGAGCCGTCGTCATTCAGCACGATATCGCGGTTGGAGCTGACGATATTGTCCTCGTTCGACATCAGGTATTTCCCGGGGCCATAGACGGTGATCGAGAAGAAGGCCTTCGCCGGCACCGGCGGATAGGTGGCGGTGTAGCAATCGCCGCCCTTCACCCCGGCCAGGCCATAAGGCTTGTACATGGCGTTCTCGTCTGCCGAGAGCCCCCATGCGCCGGCGGTGACGTAGGTGAAGCGCTCCCAGTCGTCGACCTCGTCGGTCTTCTTCCGCATGGTGTCGAAGGTGTCGTCGAGCTTGTCATATTCGACGAGCATCGCCGCGCGCACCTTCTGCATGGTCTCGAGATCGGGCCTCGGCAGGTCGTCGATGCCGGCGGCGCCGGTGATCCTGTATTGCGGCTGCAATTCGTCGACGACGTGGGCGACGTCCTTCTCGCTCCCGTCGGTGCCCATGCGCACACCGACCGCGACATAGTCGGTGTCGAAGTCGTCCGCCGGGAATTCGTGGGTGCCGCCGCCATAGAGGTAGAATGGCGTCATGTGGTTTTCGGTGATGATCTGGACGGAGAGGAAGCGATCGCCGACCTCGGGCAATTCCAGCGTGAAGCCGTCGCGGGCATTCACCGTCGCCAGCGAATAGATCGTATCGTTGTTCGGCGAGACGACCCAGGTATCCTCCGCCGAGGAGAGGCCGGGGAAATGATAGAATGTGTTGACCCCGACGCGATCGATGAAGTCCGCCATGAAGGCGCGGGATTCGGCCTGGATATAGTCCCGCGGCGTCATCCCGTGGTCGGCCGGGTCGGCGGCCCAGCCGCTGCTGTCGACATCCGGGATCCCGGCCAGGGCCGTGGCAGGAATCAAGGCGAGAAGTGATACAGTGGCAAGCAGCTTCCTGAGCATGGTCTGATCCTCCAGGGTCTTCGCTTGTTGCAAGCCGTGACGGGCGCCTCTCGTCGATCCGACGCCCGGTAGGCTCCAGACATCCGCACGTCCTAATTGAGGGGCTGATGCAGTTCGAGTAGCCTGCTGATGCGTCATATGCATCAGCAGGCCCGCCATGTTCGAAGCGCTGAGATACGCCCGGGAACTGGCCCGCTACGAGAATTTCCGCCGGGCCGCGCAGGCGCTCGGCATCAGCCAGTCGCAGCTCTCCAGGCGGATTCAGGCTCTTGAGGTGACACTCGGCTGCGCCTTGTTCGAGCGCAGCAAACAGGGCGTCTCCATCACTCCCGAGGGCTCGCAAATCCTCGACGAGGCCGCGATCCTGCTGAAGGCCGAAGAGGACTTCGCGGCCAGGGTCTCGGAGATCCGGAAGACATCACAGGTGGAGCTCAGGATCGGCGCCGGCGCCTTTGCGTCGCAGTCCTGGATGCCTGCCGCGATTGCCGAATTGGCGAAGACCCGTCCGGCCGCCTCGATCAGCGTGCGCGAGATGGACTGGTGGCGGCTCGCCGACGCGGTCCGCGACGGCGAGGCCCATATGGCGATCGGCGAACGCATCGAGCCCGAGGACAATCCGGACATCGTCGTCGAGCGTCTTCCCGAGCGCGACGTGCGCTTCTTCGTTCGTGCCGGACACAAGCTGGACGGCCGCAACCGTCTGACGATCGATGAGATCGCGGAATTCCCGCTTGCCGCCCCACGCCTGCCCGCCCGCATCCGCCGGTTCCTCCCCGTCGGGACGAAGCTCGGCACGATGTCCGGGGACGGCCGGTTCTTCCTCCCCGCGATCGAGTCGGCGACGCCGCGATCGATGATCGGCGTGGTCCTGGCCTCGGACGCGGTTTGTGTCACGCTCCCGGAAATGTGTACCGAGCATCTGAAATCCGGCGCACTTGTCGAATTACCCTTCCATCCACCATGGCTCAGGAACCAGCAGGCCATCATGTATGCGCGGGGGAAGCCGCTCCCCGATGCCGCGCTGGCGTTTCGGTCGGCTGCCAAGCTGGCCGAGCGCAGGTATTTCGCTGACGCCACCGCATCACCCAGCCACCGAACAGCCCGGAACCCGAGGTCCGGCGGAGCAAGGAGGACGACATGACAATTCTCTCCAACGGGAACAACAGCTACATCGCCGTCGCC
>JAGRKY010000677.1:4488-4966 GCA_020442095.1 Bauldia sp. | reverse complement strand
TCCTCCACGCCGGCATCAAGTTCCCTTGGTTCGTCTTCTTCCAGAAGGATTCCGGGCTGAGGCCACCCGACCCGCCATGGACCATGCGCTGGGCGATGATCCTGCTGTCGTTCATCTGCATCGGCATCGGCGTCTATCCCGCGCCGCTTTACGCGATGCTGCCCTTCCCGGTGGACTTCGCGCCCTATACGCCGTCGCATGTCGTCTCGCAGCTTCAGCTTCTGCTCTTTTCGGGGCTCGCCTTCTTCCTGATGCTCGGATGGCTGAAGCGGACCGAGACGATCACCCTCGACGTTGACTGGCTGTGGCGGAAGCTCGGGCCGGCGATCTTCAGGCGGCTCGACGGCGAGCCGGGCGAGGGCGGGGAGACCATGGTCGGGCGCGGGCGCCGGGCGGTCGAGCGGGCCTTGCAGGTGATCTACCAGCACAACGGCCCCGGCGGCGTGCTGGCCAGGAGCTGGCCGACCGGCGCGATGGC
>JAGRKY010000677.1:0-4417 GCA_020442095.1 Bauldia sp. | reverse complement strand
CTGATCTGATCAACCGAATCGTCGGATTGGCCGTCTTCTAACGTTGATGGCGGGTTCGGCGCTGTCGTTCTTCTTTCTTTGGAACGTGTTGTGTGGCGCGCAATATTGCCACACCAGTTGCGGTACAAGATTGGAAAGTAGTTCTCGTCTAGCGTCGTTTGGCACTTGTTTTTGAAAGGTGCCGACTATATACGGTGCCAAGTATCCGGCTTCGGCGCTTTGAGCGTTGGCGCCGATATCCGCGAATTCTCGACGAGTCCCGAAGACTGTACGGTGCGGCGCGTTGGACATTCCGTCGATTTTGTATTCAACGTGAACAGGGTGAACCATGAACGACCAAACTGCCAGCGCCGATCTGATTGATCTGGCGGCCGAGATTGTTTCGGCCTACGTGAGCAACAATTCGGTTCCGGCGCAGGATTTGCCGACGCTCATTTCCGAAGTGCATCGTGCGCTGAGCAGCACCCACCAGGGAACGCACCAGCCCGAGCCTGAGCCGCTCAAGCCTGCGGTGAACCCCAAGAAGTCCGTTTTCCCGGATCACATCGTCTGCCTGGAGGACGGAAAGAAGTTCAAGTCGCTGAAGCGCCACCTGCGGACGCATTACGACCTCTCCCCGGAGGAATACCGCGAGAAGTGGGGTCTCCCCAGCGACTATCCGATGGTCGCCCCGAATTACGCCGCCGCCCGTTCGGCGCTCGCCAAGAAGATGGGCCTCGGCCAGCAGCGTCGCCGCAAATCGTAAGCGCGATGCCTTCTGCATGATGTTTCATTCGCCGCCTCCGGGCGGCGAATGTGTTTTGGGCCCTGCCTTGAGGAGATCGGCGAGCCTGCGCCGTTCCGCCGCCAGCGCCTGCTTGAGGGCGATGTGCCGGTTGAGGTCGTAGGTCCAGTGGCCGGCGCGGCCGCGGCTGCGTTCGGCCCTGAGAGCCCGGACGAGGCGTGCCACGATGTAGCGTTGGGTTTCCGGTGCGTCGTCGGCGAGTTGGCGCGCCGTGACCGGGGCGAGGCGGGGCAGGTGGCGCTCGCGCTGATAGGCCTCGATTCCGGCGGCCACGGACCGCGTGATCGATCGGGCGGCAAGGCGCCCGAGGCGAAGGCCTCCCGACGTCGCCCAGGTATCGTCCGCCAGTGCCGGCCAGGGATGGGATGTCATGTCGCTCGCTCCTCTGTGCTGGAGCGAGTCTCGCGTGGCTTCAGGCGAGGGGGACAACCCGCGCGCGTCTCCCCGTCGAATGCAACTTTACCGAAAGTTATCCCCCTGTATGCAGCCTGCGGTATGATCAAGGAATAAAATCCTAGTACCGAGTATCAGCAACGGGGTGCGTAATGGTCGACTGTCGAACCGGGGACGTTCTTTTCAAAAAGGGGTGCGGTGAGGAGAGGGGAGATCGCGGGCCAACCGGGCTGTTCCTCCGCGCCATCGTCTCGGCGGCCTTCCGATTGCCGCCCGACGTTCTCGATTCGCAAAGCCGTGGCCGGAAGGACGTCGCCTTCGCGCGGCAGACCGCGATGTATCTTGCCTATACCCGCATGGGCCTTTCCTATGTCGAGGCGGGGCGGCTGTTCGAAAGGGATCGCACCACCGCCCGTCACGCCTGTCGCCAGGTCGAGGACCGTCGCGAGGATCCCCGCATCGATTCGATCCTCGATTATCTGGAGCGCGCCATCGACGTCTGGCCGCGCCTCAGCGAATTCTCGCGCGAGATCCGATAATGGCGGGCGACGGTGATCGGCCGGCGGAGCGCCTGCTGCGCCGGCTGGCAACCCGTGGCGCGGCCCCGGCAGAGGCGGAGGAGCCCCTCGTCGGCGAGCTGATCGCCCGTGATCTTCTGCGCAGACAGGGTGATCGGGTCGTGCTGACCGACGTTGGGAAGGCCTTTCTCCGTCGCCGCCTGGCGATGGCGGACGGCTTCGGCGAACAGCATCGGACGCTCGAGGCCGGCCTTGTCGAAGATGGCCCGTCCGGGCGGCAGAGCGTCGTCCGCAATGTCGACGAGAGCCCGCTGTCGCGACTGCGCCGGACGAGTGGCCGCGACGGCAGGCCATATATCGACGAGGCTGAGTTCGCCGCCGGGGAGCGCCTCCGGTCCGATTTCACCCGCGCCCAGCTGATGCCGCGGGTGACGGCCAACTGGTCGAGCGCGATCGCTGGTGGCCGTCGCGATGCCGGCGGCATGGCCGACATCGCCGATTCCGCGATCGCCGCCCGCCAGAGGATCGAGCGGGCATTCGACGCGATCGGCCCCGACTTTGCCGGCGTCCTCACCGATTTCTGCTGCTTCCTGAAGGGCATAGAGGACATCGAGCGGGAACGGCGATGGCCGGCGCGCTCGGCAAAACTGGTCCTTCGCCTCGGGCTCGCGAGTCTAGCCCGCCACTATGGATTGTCTCCGGGCGCTCGCGGCGCGCACCGCGCCGGCAGGCTCCGCCACTGGGGCGCGGCGGATTACCGGCCGGCGATCGATCCCGGTGACGGGGGAAGCTAGGCGGCCGCCTTGCGGGCTTCGTTCTTGATGCGGTCGATCAGGGCGCGCAGCCCGTTCGAGCGCTGGGTGGTGAGGTGGGCGCGCAGGTCGAGGCGGTCGAAAACGGTCTCGGCATCCGTCGCCTCGATCTCGGCCGCCGTCTTGCCGTCGAACAGCGAGAGCGCGATGGCGACGAGGCCGCGGACGATCATCGCGTCGCTGTCGCCGCGGAAATGGAGATGCGGGTCGGTATCGCCGTCGGCTTCGCTCGCAAGCCATACCTGGCTCGCGCAGCCGTGCACCTTGTTGGCGGGAATGCGGTCGCTCTCCGGCAGGGGCGGCAGCGCCTTGCCGAGCTCGATCACATAGCGATAGCGGTCTTCCCACTCGTCGAGAAGGTCGAAATCCGCGACGATCTCGTCGATCGCCGGGAGCCTTGCGTCAGCCTGATCCATCGACGCGATATAGGCCGAGCCGCATCGTGCCGCAAATCCGTTGTCGCGGGGTTCCTCGTGGACCGGTCAGGCGGGCCCTTCTTCGGGACCGTGCCAGGGGAGGGCGACGTCGTCCTCGTTCAGCGTGTCCTTGCCGGCCGCAGGCTCGTCGAGATAGCGATAGAGCATCCGGACGCCGTTCTCCGCCTTATTGGCAAAGAGGTCGACCGCGGCGCCCCCGGTCACGCAGGTTTCGGGGTTGCGGTCGCAGAAGCCGGAAAGATCGGCAACGGTTGCCTTGGCGGCCATGAACGCATTGACGAGGCCAATACGCGGCGCTTCGCCCGTCTGCGGGTCGCTCGGGATGAAAAGGATGGCGACAGAGAGCCAGAACGCTACGCGGATAAAAAACATCTGCCGGACCTTCGTCTTGCGGCCTTGCCTGTTCTCAACTTGCGTCAATTTATCAGCGTCCGCTAAAGGCCCGGTTCAGGTCGCCACGGCAATTTAGTTCAAATTTTATCGAATTCGCGGCGGCCCGTCAGGGCGATCGCGTCGCCGGCTTTTAACCTTCCTTAAGCATAACTTTGCCACCATGGCCGCGCAGATCGAGTGACCTCATCAGCGAGACCGTGACCTTGGCTACGAGAAACACCAGTCGCTCCGCCCGCAAGCCCCGGGTTGTCCCCGAGGAGGAAGTGGAGGTCGTCGGCGATGGCGTGATAGGGCGCCTGGTCGATCACGTCGCCGACAACCCGGCCATGTCGAGCGGGCTGGCGGTCATGGCGCTGACCATCGCCGCCGTCGTCTCGAACGCGATGTTCCTGCAGAAGTCGCGCCACCCCGAGCCGCTGTTCATGACCCGTCCCGCCGCCGTCGCCGCGATGGACCCGGCGCCGGAGACGGTGGTACCGGACCCGCGCCCGCGGGCCGAGATGCAGGCGCCCGCCGCCGGCCTCGACGAGGTCGCCAACATGATCGAGGAGCCGGTCCCGGTTCCCGCGCCGGCACCGGCGCAGGCCGCCCCGGAACAGCCCGCCCCCGAGACCGCGGTGATCGCCCAGCTCCAGGAGAAGCTCGCCGAGCGCGGCCTGTATGACGGCAAGGTCGACGGGATCTCGGGATCGCGGACCCGCGCCGCCATCGTCGCCTACCAGAAGGCGGAAGGCCTCGCGGTGACCGGCGAGCCGACCACGGACGTCCTCGATCACATCAACACCGCGTCGGTGGCGAAAGCCGCGCCCGCGCCGCAACCGGTCGAAGCGAAGGTGCCCGACGTGCCGGTGCAGGCCGCCGCGGAACCGCTGCCGGTCAAGACCGTCGCGGCCACCTCCAGCGTCGAGCCCGACGACGATGCGGTCGCCTCGGCGATCGAGATCGCGACCCGCAACCGCTACGTGGCCGTGCAGCGGGCGCTGAACAAGATGGGCTACGGCCCGATGCCGGAGGACGGCCTGCCGGGTGATGAAGTCGCCAACGCGGTCCGCCGTTTCGAGCTCGACAACGGCCTGCCGA
>JAGRKY010000676.1 GCA_020442095.1 Bauldia sp. | reverse complement strand
GTCTTGTTCGGCGAATAGACCGACACGACCATCAGCATCGAATTCGACTGCTTGGATACGGTGACGCCCTGCCGGTTCACTTCCTCGGGCAGACGCGGGGTCGCGATCGAAACGCGGTTCTGGACGTTGACCTGCGCCTGGTCGCCGTCGGTACCGACCTCGAAGGTCACCGTCAGGGTATAGCTGCCGTCATTGCCGCTGTTGGAGGACATGTAGGTCATGCCCTCGACGCCGTTGACCTGCTGCTCGATCACCGCCGCCACCGTCTGCTCGACAACCTCGGCATTCGCGCCGGGATAGGTGGCCGAGACCTGCACCTGCGGCGGCGTCAGCTCGGGAAATTCGGCGATCGGCAGGCTGACGAGCGAGAGCACCCCCGCCAGCACCATGACAATGGCGATGACGAAGGCGAATTTCGGCCGGTCGATGAAAAAGCCGCTGAGCATCAGCTGTCTGCCGGCATTTCGGCGGGGACGACGGTGACCTCAGCGCCCGGACGGACTTTCTGGATGCCGTCGATGACGATCTGCTCGCCGATCGTCAGGCCTTGCGTGACGACGATATTCGGACCGTCGATCGCACCGGTCTGGATCTGCCTGATCTGGACCTTGCTGTCGCTGTCGACGACGAGGACGAAGGGGCCTGTCTGGTTGAGCTGGACCGCAGCCTGCGGGATCAGGATCTGGTCCTTCAGCTCGGCGCTGGTCAGGATGACGTTGACGAACTGGCCGGGCAGCAGGATCTGCTCGGCATTCGGGAAGTCGATGTAGATCTTGACCGTACCGGTGCTCGTATCGACCTCGTTGTCGGCAAAGGCGAACTTGCCGGTCTCCTTGTAGACCTGGCCATTGGCCAGGCGGATCTTCGGCACCAGATTGAGCGTGTTGCCCGCCTTCATCGCCTCCATCACGTTCAGGTAGGTCTGCTCGTTGAGGGCGAAGGCGACGCGGATCGGGTCGAGCGCGATCACCGTCGCGAGCACGCCGCTATCCGGCCCGATCAGGTTGCCGACGTCGACGGCGCTGCCGCCGATCCTGCCGGCGATAGGCGTCTTGATGTCGGTGTAGCCGAGGTTGAGTTTCGCCGTATCGAGGTCGGCTTGCGCCGCGGCGACCTCCGCCTTGGCGCTGGTTTCCGCGGCAATCGCCTTGTCGAGCTCGGCCTGGGCAACGGTTTGCTTGTTGAAAAGCTGCTGGGTCCGGTCGAGGGTCTGCTGCGCCTCGGTATGGGCTGCATCGGCGCGATCGACCCCCGCCTGCGCCGCGGCGACCGCCGCCTGGTATTCGGAAGGGTCGATCTTGTAGAGGATTGCGTCCTTCTCGACGTTCGAACCATCGGTGAAGTCCTGCGCGATCAGGAAGCCCTTCACCCGCGCCAGGAGATCGACCTTCTGGAAGGATTCCGTCCGGCCGACGAATTCGTTGGATGCCGCGAAAGGCTGCGCGGTGACCGCGAGGACGGAGACGCTGGGCGGCGGGGTCGCGGTCGGGTTCGACGTCGTCGAATCGCCGCAGGCGCTCAGCCCCGCGGTCGCCAGGATCAGCGCCGCGATCCTTGCCGTTCTCAGAGACGGTCCCGAATAGCCCACACCTTCCCCCTTGCTTCGATACCCTTCCCACTCATTAGAGGAATGTGCCGCAAGAGGCTACGGCCTGTCTCGCCGGGGGAGCACCGAGAGCACAACCGTGGTGTCCTTGACAGCCGCGCCCGGGGCGTGTGTCTCGCAATTCGATCCGTCCGCCGGCGACGCCCCCTCCCCGTCGGCTCGCGGGCGAAACAGGCGACCACGAACAGGAGTATCCCGATGCGGAAAGTTCTATGGGGCGACCTTACGGCCGCGGAATTGCGGACTCTCGCCGCGGGCGACCCGATCGTCGTCCTCCCCATCGGCTCGACCGAGCAGCATGGGCCGCATCTTCCCGTCCAGGTCGATTCGCTTCTCGTCTCGGAAGTGGCGAAGCGCGCCGCGGAACGGGCCGGCGACGAGACGATCCTGGTGATGCCGACGGTGTGGACCGGCCTTGCCGAGCATCACATGGGCTTCGGCGGCACAGTGACGCTCGATTATGCCGTTTTCTACGCCCTGATCCGCCAGGTCTGCCTGTCGCTGACCCGCCAGGGCATCCGCCGCATCGCGCTGCTGAACGGGCATGGCGGCAACATCATCGCCCTCCAGCTCGCAGCCGGCGAACTCGCCCGCGAAATCCCCGGCGTCGTGGCGACCGCCACCTATTTCCTCCTCGCCGAACCGCGATTCGCGGAGATCCTCGAGCATCAGGCCGGTGTGCGCCACGCCTGCGAGGCGGAGACCTCGATGGTCCTGGCGCTGAGGCCCGACCTGGTCGATGTCGAGGCGATGCGCGCGGTCGACGCCCCGGCCGAGGGGCTCGCCTCGCCCGGTTTCCACCGCTGGCGCCCGGTCGAACACTGGAGCGACAGCGGCGTCATCGGCTATCCCCCTGCCGCCACCGCCGAGAAGGGCGAGCGCCTGCTCGAAGCGGCGGCCGACGCGGTCAGCGAAGCGCTGGTCGACAAGGAACTCTGGACGCCGGCGGCGCCCCAGATCACCGTCTGACGGCCGCCGCGATCAGCCGGCCGCGGGAATGCCGAGCACGGCGACGACATAGGCGAGCGCCGCCAGGACGCCAAACCATGCCGCGCGGCGGGCCTCGCCACGGTGGCGCGCGATCATCACCGCGACGGTGCATTGCAGGCCGTAATAGAGCGCGAAGGCCCGGGAGGCGAGCGCCACGATCGAGACCACGTCGGTCGCCCAGATGACGAAGACCGAGATCGCGCCGATCAGGAGATAGGCGTGTCTCGGATCGACCCGCTTGTGGGACGTGCTGCTGATCAGCCCGCTCGCGCCGATGCTGTCCGCCACCGAGGCGCTGAACTGGCTGGCGATGGCGCCTGCCGTGACGATGTAGGGCAGCCAGGGTGACACGCGTCCGATCACGTCGATGACCCCCGCCACGTCGGCCGTCGAGCGGAAATACGGGTAGAGCGGGATCATCAGGAAGAAGAAGACGAGGTAGACCGCCGACGACAGGAGCTGCGCATTGCGCATCGCGGTGATCCGGGTGCCGGCGTCGTAGAGGTCGCCCATGAATCGCGAGGTCTCGAAGCCCTGGACGATAATCAGCAGCCCCATCAGGAAGCGGAGCGTCTCCCAGTCGAAGGGATGCGGCCCTTTCGGAACGTCGCCCCACCCGTATCCCGACGGCAGGTCGAGGCAGAATATCGCCAGGGTTACCAGCAGCGCCGAAATCGCCGCCATGTTGGCGCTGACGGTGAATTTCTCGGCCCGCTCCACCCCGTGGAGCCCCTTCGTCGCGCCGACACCGCAGATCAGCAGGATCAGGATCGTGGCGACGCCCTTTCCGAGCACCGGATCCTCCCAGCCGATCAACTTCAGGCCGAAGGCGCCGAGCAGGACGAGGTAATAGGCGACCGAGATGAAATAGGCGCCGATCAGCGCGAAACGCGACAGCATCTCGATGGAGCCGATCGGATGGCCCGCCGCCGCCGTGTCGAAGATCGGCTCACCGAAGCGGATATTGTAGCGGATCGCGCCGCCGATGAGATAGGCGAGCGCCGTCAGCCCCGCCACCGCGGCAACCGCCCAGATGCCGACGGCGCTGGCAAGAAGCGGCACGGAGACGAGGAAGCCGCTGCCGATGATCGAGGCGAGCGGCGTCACCGTCGCCGACCATATCCGGTTGGCCCGGACCGGACGGCTGATCAGGACGAGGAAGGCAACGACCAGGGTCGCGACGAGGGCGATGTCAGACATGGCGCTTCGGCATGCCGTGACGGTAGGGAAGAAGCCGCGCGAATGCCAGCCGCCCTCGCCTTCCTCGCGGGCGTCAGGCGATCACGAAGCGATCGCGGCGGTGCGCCGCCACGGCGTCCTCGTCGAGCTCGACGCCGAGCCCCGCCCCCTTGTCGGGGATGAAGACGTAGGGCGGCTCGAAATGGAGCGGCGTGGCCAGCAGGTCGTGCGTGCGGATCATCCGCCCGAAGATATCGCTCGGCCAGACGCAGCTCGGCGCTGAAACGACCGAGTGGACATACATCGCCTCGAGGATGCCGAGGTC
>JAGRKY010000675.1 GCA_020442095.1 Bauldia sp. | reverse complement strand
CCGCCTCGCGGAAGACCTCGAGCATATCGAGGTCGCCATAGGCGTAGAACGGGTCGCGGGTATTGTCCGAGGCGACCGCGACGGCGACGTCGCGCGCCATCAGTTCGTGGAGGAGGGTCACCCCCCGCCAGCGCGGCGTCCGGCCCGCCACGCGGTCCTGCAGATACATGTTGCACATCGGCAGCGAGACGACGGCGATCCCGGCCTCGGCGACGCGCTCCATCGTCGCGTCGGCCTCCTCCGGCGACTGCAGCGCCAGCGAGCAGCAATGGCCGGCGACGATCCGTCCCTCGAAGCGGTTGCGGATTGCCGCGTCGGCGATGTGGCGGAGCGAACGGGCGGTCGGATCGCCGGTCTCGTCGACATGGAAGTCGAGATCGAGCCCGGCCGCCGCGGCGCGCTGCATGATCGCGTCGAGCGCCGCGTCGAGCTCCGGCATCATGAAGGTCACCGCGCCGAGGACACCGCCGCATTCGGCGATGAGGCCGACGAGTTCGTCGGCGAAGGCCGCATCGAGGAAGAGATCGACGGGCAGGATCGAGACCGCCTGCAGGTCGACGCGGCCCGCCCAGCGGTCGCGCATCTCGGCGAAGGCCGGCCAGGAGATCCGGTGTTGCGGCGGCGAGGAATCAAGATGGGTGCGCAGCAGCGACGTGCCATGCGCATAGGCGGCGCGCAGGCTGAAATCCATCCGCCGCGCCACGTCCTCCGCCGACCACCGCGCCGCCCGGTCGTCGGCGACCGCGGCGAGCGCTGAATCAAAGGTCCCGTCCGGGTTCGGCTTGCGCGGCCAGATATGCCCCTTGTCGATATGGGTATGCATGTCAACGAAGGTCGGCCACACCATGCCGCGATCGAGATCGAGGCTCGGATAGTCGGTGTCGCCGCCGGCCGGAACCACCTGTTCGACGATGCTTTCGTTGACCAGGATATCGACGGCGACCAGCCCGTCCTCGTCGGGCGGCGCGGGCGGGTCGTCGAGGAAGATCCCCGGCACCGTGGCATTCGCCAGGACGAAACGCGGACCATGCGGCGGCAGCGCCGCGAAGCCCTGGCTCATGATTTCAATTCTCCCGTCTGACGGCGCTCTCGTGCCACTTCCGCAGCAGGAGATGCGACACGAGGCTGGTGCAGGCAAAGATCACGACACCGGTCAGCGACAGCAGCACCAGCGCCGCGAAGAGGCGCGGGATGTTGAGCCGGTATTGCGATTCAAGCAGCCGGAAGGCGAGGCCCGACCCGGCCCCGGCAGTGCCGGCCGCGAATTCCGCCACCACGGCGGCGATCAGGGCGAGGCCCCCGGCGATCTTCAGGCCGGCGAGGAAATAGGGCAGCGCGCTGGGCAATTGCAGGAAGATCAGCGTCTGCCAGCGGCTCGCCCGGTAGAGCTCGAAGAGGTTGAGGAGATTGTGGTCGGTGGAGCGCAGTCCCTGGGTGGTGTTGGACAGCACCGGGAAGAAGGCGACGATCCAGGCGCAGATCAGGATCGCGCTCTGGGTGGTCGGCGCATAGATCAGGATCAGCGGCGCGATCGCCACGATCGGCGTCACCTGGAGGATCACCGCATAGGGATAAAGGGCAAGCTCGATCCATTTCGACTGGGCCATCAGGATCGCGAGCGCCACGCCGCCGACCAGCGCGATCACCAGGGCGGTGAAGGTGATCTTCAGCGTCACCCAAAGGGCGGCGAGCAGGATCGGCCAGTCCTCGATGAAGGCCTGGGCGACCCGCGCCGGGCTCGGCAGGATATAATGCGGAACGTCGTTGACCGTCACGTAGACGTGCCAGACGATGATCAGCCCGACGAGCATCAGCACGGGCACCAGGAAGCGAAGCCAGCGGCCCGCCGAGCCGCCCTCGCTCCGGCGCGGCATCTCCTCGGTGGAAGACCCGCTTGTCCCGGCCATGTCGCCTTCGTGCTTCTCCGCCTCGACCGCCGTCATCGGTGCTCGTTGCCTTCCATCGCAGCATGCAGCGCGTCGGACGTCTTGCGGCAATAGTCGTTGTAGGTGGCGGAGGTGCGGAATTCCTCCTCGCGCGGATAGGGCGCGTCGATCGTCAACTCGTCGAAGACCCGGCCCGGCCGCGCCGCCATCACCACGATGCGGCTCGACAGGTAGACCGACTCGAATACCGAATGGGTGACGAAGATGACCGTCCAGCCGAACTTCTCCCAAAGGTGGAGAAGGTCGTTGTTGAGCTTGAACCGGGTGATCTCGTCGAGCGCCGCGAAGGGCTCGTCCATCAACAGCAGCTTCGGCCGGCAGACCAGGGCGCGGGCGATCGCCACGCGCTG
>JAGRKY010000674.1 GCA_020442095.1 Bauldia sp. | reverse complement strand
GTCTGGTAGATCGTCTCGATCCCGTGGCGGCGCGCGTCATTCGGGGAATGGAAATGGACCGGCGATCCGTCGACCTTGATCTCGCCGGACGTGGGCGGATAGACGCCCGACAGGATCTGGGCGAGGACGGACTTGCCGGCACCATTGTGCCCGAGCAGCGCCACCACCTCGCCGGCAAAGACGGAAAGGTCGACGCCCTTCAGCGCGTGAACGCCGCCGAAATTCCTGGTGATATTCACCATCTCAACGAGTGGATTGGCGGCCAAGGCATCTCTCCCCTTCACCCACAGCGTAAGCGGCAAGGCGGGCAAGAGTCAATAAATCAAGTTCATTGTTTTATTTTAATGCGCTATTCGTGGCCGATGCTCGACCAGACCAACCCCCTCGGCCCGGCGGCCAGCACGGTGCGGCATGTGGGCCGGCACAACCGGCGAGTCATCCTTCATGCCCTCAGAGTCCATGGGAACCTGTCGCGGGCCGAACTCGCCCGGTTCACCGGACTGACGCCGCAAGCCGTCGCCAATATCGTCGATACGCTGATGACCGCCGGCCTGGTCCGCGAGGCCGGGCGCCGCAAGGCGCAGCGCGGCCAGCCGCCGATCGCCATCGAGATCGCCAATGACGGCGGATATGCGGTCGGGGTGCTGATCGATGCGACCTCCTTCCATGCGGTCGCCGCGGGCATTGGCGGCGAGCTGATCGAGATGCGGGAGGGTCCGGTTCCGGATGCGATCGAAGCGGACTGGCTCGACTTCGTTGCCGGCATCCACACCGAATTCGGCGTCCGTTTCGGCGCCGATCGGTGCCTCGGGATCGGCCTCGTCACGCCCGGCCCCTTCGATATCGACTGGCCCGGCGTGCCGACTCCCGGCGCGATACCCCAGCTTCAGGTCCGTGGAATCGCCGACCAGCTTGCCGCCAGGACCGGGACGGAGGTTCTCCTCGAAAACGATGCCTATGCCGCGGCGCTTGGCGAGAAGCTCTACGGCCAGGCGACCGAGTTCTCGGACTTCTTCTATATCTATGTCGGCGAAGGCGTCGGCGGCGGCATCGTCATCCGCGGCGAACCCTATCGCGGAACGCGCGGCAATGCCGGCGAATTCGGCCATCTCATCGTCGATCCCAACGGACCGCAATGCTATTGCGGCAACCGCGGATGCCTCGGCGAATACCTGTCGCTCCGTTCGATGCGAGATTTCCTGCGCGATGCCGAGGCGGCGGGCGAAGACCGGGACCGCGCGATGGATCGCTGGGTCGCCCGCGCATCGGATGCGCTGTCGGTCGGGATTGCGGGGATCGAGAACCTCTTCGATCCCGAGATCGTGGTGATCGGCGGCGCCGCGCCGGTGCCGCTGCTCGAACGGCTGGCCGGCGAACTCGGCGAGCTCCGCGCATCCGTCAGGCAGGATGTCGGCCGCCAGCGACTCCGCGTCAGCGCGCTTGGCGAGAGAAGCGCCGCGCTCGGCGCATCGGCGCTGCCGATCCTCGCCGCGATCAACGTTTAGAAGGCGTGAGCTTTCAGAAGGTTGTCCGTTCGGAGCCGGGCGCTGCCCGACGTGCCGAGGTCGGTTTCGCGACGAGAGATACCTAGCTGTCCCGCTTTTTCGGAACGTCGTTGATCCCGTCGGCGTCGGGCATCTGGCCGTAGCTCATCTTGCGCATCTGCTCGATCACCCTGTCCATCTCCTCGTTGGAGAGGATCGGCGGATCGCCGAGGGTCAAGGCCTGCACATAGAGCCGCGACAGCGTTTCGACCTCCCGGCCGAGAGCGAGGGCGCTTTCCATCGTCTTGCCGAGCGCGATCTGGCCATGCTGGCCGAGCAGGCAGGCGAGCCGTCCCTCCAGCGCTTCCAATGCATTGTCGGAAAGCTGCTGGGTGCCGAAGGTCGCATAATCGGCGACCCGGATGTCGTAGCCGCCGGCGACGCCGATCATGTAGTGGAAGGCGGGGATCGGCTTGTAGTGGACGGCGAGCGTCGTCGCGTAGATCGAATGGCAATGGAGGACGACGTCGATATCCGGACGGTGCTTGAGGATGTCGCGATGAAAGCGCCATTCCGACGACGGCCGGAGCTGGCCGGCATAGCCGCCGTCGAAGTCCATCTCGACGATGTCCCCGGCTTCCATGCGGTCATAGGGGAGCGAGGAGGGCGTGATCAGAAAGCCGTTCTCGATCCGCTGCGAGATATTTCCGGCGGTGCCCTGGTTTATGCCGCTGGCATTCATCTTGCGGGCAATGTCCACCATCTCATGGCGGAGGTCGCGGTTGGTGAGTTCGCTCATGTCTCGGGTCTCTTTCAGTTGGCGTGGTTGGCTTCGGCGCGTTCGCGCCATGTCTGGCGATAGGCCGCAAGCCCGGCGATGGTGATATCCCGCGCGGTTTCGACGGTGACCGGAGCCAGCCCGGTCCGGCGCGGGTGGTCGGCGAGCAGGGCGGTGCCTGATGCGGTACCGTAGGCGTCGGTATTGAAAAGAACTTTCCGGCCAGGCTTCAGCGCCGACACCAGAGCGGGGTAAAGCGGGTCCTTGGCGAAGCTGCCGTCAAGGACGATCGTGCCATCGGCGCCAAGCCGGTCGAGGCAGATGTCGGTGAGAAGCGAGACATAGAGCAGCGCCAGCGCGTGCCGGGCTTCCGGGGTTTCGGGCTCGGGGCCCGTGACGCGGCCCTTCATGGCGCTGCCCGGGAAGACGCCATCCTGCTCGACGAAGGACGGGAGCGCCATGGTGCGGTTGGCGATGAGCTTTTCGATGGCGGTTTCGTTGACGGAGGTGTCCAGCGTCCGGCCCGCGATCAGCGCGAATTCTCGGCCGCCCATTGCAAGAATGCCCGAGAGCTCGCGACCGTCGACATCGAGATTCCGCGTCACATAGCCCTGCTCGTAGCCGCTGTCCGGCGCCGCGCCGTCGCTCAAGCCGACGATCCAGGTGCCGGTCGAGATCAGTGTCAGGTCGGTCAATCCCGCCTGCTGGTAGCGGTAGAAGTTGGCGGTGGAATCGTGGATGCCGCACAGGATTTCGATGTCGGCGGGAAGGTCGAGGTCCCGTGCCAGCCGGGGCCGGATCGTCCCGACCGGTTTCCAGGCCGGCGCCAGCGGCGGTATCAGGTGCTGCCAGCCGCGATCCCGCACGATATTCGAGAAGGCGCGCCGATCGAAATCCCAGAGGTGCGACTGGGCGGCAAGGTAGGTGTATTNNCGCTGGCGCCGTTGCCGGAGAGGCGGAAGGCCCAATATTGCGGACCACCAAGGAACCAGCGGGCGCGCGCCACCGCTTCCGGCCACTCGGTCTCCAGCCACAGGAGCTGGCGCGCCATGTGCGCCGCGCCGGGCATCAAAGGGCTGCCGAGCGCGCGGAAAGAGGCGACCGACCCGACATGGGACGCGGTGACCGCCTCCGGCACCTCCGCCTCGTAGTCGACCATCGGCATGACCAGTCCGTCGTCGTCGACCAGCGCGCCGGCCGAGCCATGCCCGGTGGCAACGATCGCGCCGATGTCATGACGGCGAACGAGAGCCGGCAGCTCATCGAGCAACCAGGCATCGATACGCCTGGTGTCGACGTGCAGATAAGGCGGCGGCGCTCCCGGCCCGTTTGCCAGCGACACCGTTTCCAGAAGCTTGCCGTCGCGCGAGGCCGCCGTCAGCTTGACGTTGGTCTTTCCGACATCGAGGACCGCAACAGTCGTCAAGATCTCGTCTCCCGCGTTGTCCGCGTCGTGCCCATCGCAGCATTCCTCATTGTCGACCCAGCGCGAGCCGTCGCCAGCCAAAGCGGATCACCATCACGGCGATGAGGAACAGCCCCCATACCGC
>JAGRKY010000673.1 GCA_020442095.1 Bauldia sp. | reverse complement strand
CCACCGAATGGATCGCGCCGAGCCGCGCGGTGGCGAGCATCGCGACCAGCGCCTCCGGTATCATCGGCATATAGATGATGACGCGATCGCCCTTGCCGACGCCCTGGTCGGACAGCACCGCGGCGAAGGTCGAGACCTCGTCGAGAAGCTCGAGATAGCTGATCCGGCGCTTCGTCCCGGTGACGGGGCTGTCGTAAATGATCGCCGCCTGATCGCCGCGTCCGGCGGCGACGTGCCT
Source organism: Bauldia sp. (assembly GCA_020442095.1). Next base: position 1,595 of record JAGRKY010000673.1, on the reverse strand, counting down.
GTCGACCGCGTTGTAGCAGGTGTTGCAGAGCGCTCCGGGAAACCAGCGGCCGTAAACTCCCTTGTCGGGATTGAAGGCGGCGCGCCATGGCACGTCCCACTCGATTGCCGTCGCGGCTTCGGCCCAGAAGCCAATCGGATCCTCCTGCCACCGGGCATAGGCTTCAGCATATTTGCCCATAGCCGGACCTCCCTCCTGTTTCCGTCGTCGCGTATCGCGTCATCGATCTAGTCAAGATTCCGCCGCCCGGTCATTGATCCTGCTCAGAGATCTCGTGCATCGGTCTACTCGGCCGCCGCCTCCTGAAGCCGCGGGGCCCTCCGCGGCGCGTGACCGATCGAATCGAGATGGACGGAGAAACGGGCGCCGCGGGACGGCGGCGTGTCCGTCCAGATGCGTCCGCCGTGGTGTTCGACGATGTGGCGGGAGATGGTGAGGCCGAGACCGCTGCCGGAGGGGCGCCCGGTGTTGCGGTCCCGTGCCTTGGCGAATTTCTCGAAGATCAGCTCGCGATCCTGCGGGCCGACGCCTTCGCCGTTGTCCATGACCTCGACGCGGTAGCCACCGTCGTCGGGGCGACCGACGACCTCGACCCGGCCGTCCTCGGGCTCGGCGAATTTCGCGGCATTGGACAGGAGATTGATGAAGACCTGCATGAGCCGGTCGCGGTCGGCCAGCACGGGCGCCGCGGAGGGCAGGACAGCGACCTTGAGGTCGCATTGCCTTTCGCGAAAGAGCCCGCCGGTCGCGGCGACCGCATCCTCGAGGACGGCCGAGGGGTCGACTTCGGCCATGCGCCATTCGGCCTGGCCCTGTTCGAGGCGGGTGAGATCGAGGATCGTGTCGAGCAACCGGGTGAGGCGCTGGGTCTCGCTGGAAATGATGTCGAGGAAGCGGTCGGCCTGTTCCTCCGAAACGTCGTGATCGCTGAGGATCTCCGAATAGGTGCGGATCGAGGTCAGCGGAGTGCGCAGCTCGTGGCTGACCGTGGACAGGAAATCGTCCTTCAGGCGGTCGAGCTCCTTGAGCTGGGCATTGGCGCGGGTGAGTTCGAGGGCGGTTGCCTCGAGCTCGCGGGATTTCTGCTCCAGTTCGCGGCTGTGGGCGAGGACCTGATGGGTTTCCTCGAGGATAGCCACGACCTCGTCGAAGCCGAGAAGCTCGCCCTTGGCGATGGAGGCGACCATGCCACGCGCCGAAGCCGCCCCGACGCTGCCGGCGAGCAGGCGCTCGACGAAGGCGATCAGGTCGGCATCCGCCTCGGGCATGTCGCCGATCCTTTGGTTGTGGGCGGCGGCATAGTCACGAAAGGCGCGATCGGCCCGCTCCGTGCCGATGAAGCGCTGGAGAAGGGCGTGGAGCTCTTCGACGGCGGCCGACCGGCGCCACACCTGGGCCTCGGCCGGCGGCCGGCGGAAGACATCGACGAAGATCGCCGCCTGGATCCGCTCGAGGGTATCCTGCTTCGAGAAGAGCGACACCAGGACGTAGGCCGCGATATTGATCGTCAGGCTCCAGAAGAGCGCATGGGTGAGGGGTTCCCACCCGTCGAGCCCGAACAGGGCTTCCGGGCGAAGCGCGCCGATTCCCCACGG
>JAGRKY010000672.1 GCA_020442095.1 Bauldia sp. | reverse complement strand
GGTTGCGAACCGCCGGCCGCTCGATCCCGGGCGATCGTTGTGGAGACGATCGTCCCGTGACGGTCACGGTCCGGTTTGCCGGTTGTTAGCCGGCTGGTTTGCGGGTGGCAGTCGCCTGACGGACAGGGCTGTCCGTTTCGTCGCTGCCTTCGCTTGGAGCGGGAAACCCGTTCCGCACGCCCGGCAAGGAAGTAGTGCCTCTTCAGTGACCCCGACATTTGGACAGTCGGGAGAGACCAAAAAAGCCCGCTACGTCGTTGCTTTAAGTCGCGTCCTTCGAAGCAACCGGATTGAGGCACCGGTCAAGTTCGCCCTCGGACAATGTTGCGACCACAGGCACGTGCGAATTTGGGCAGGGCGATACGTATGCCCCTTGAGATTCACAATCAAGACCTTTGCCGCTAAGCATGAAAATAATTTCGTGCCGCGCCGGCGGGGCGTGCGCGAGCGGCAGGGAGACGGAAAGGCCATGGCATTTGTAACGCGGACACTCGGCGTCGAGGCGGATGCGATCGCCCCCGACGGATCGGAAGTGCGGCTGCTGGCGACCGCCGGGACCGGCAGCATGGCGCATTTCCGGCTGATGCCCGGCGCGGTGTCGGTGGCGGTCGCGCACAAGACGGTCGAGGAGCTCTGGTTCTTCGTCGGCGGGCGCGGGCGGATGTGGCTCCGGCAGGGCGATGTCGAGACGGTTGTCGACGCCGTCCCCGGCGTGTCGCTGGCGATTCCCGTGGGCGCAAGCTTCCAGTTCCGTACCGACGGCGACGAACCGCTCGAAGCCGTCGGCGTCACGATCCCGCCGTGGCCGGGGCCCGACGAGGCCTATCCGGTCGAAGGCACCTGGGAGCCGACGGTCTAGGCCTCGCTTCCCGCGCCGGCGGCCGCCCCCGCCAGGTAGCGCCTGACGAGGAGCCGGGCCAGCGTCGGAGCATCCTCGGGGGTGACCATGCCGAGCTTGCCGGAAAGGGCCAGCGCCGCGATGCCGTGGAGCCCCGCCCAAAGGGCCGCCACCGACCGGCGCGCGTCCTCCTCGTCGGCGAAGAGCGGCGCCAGCGTCTCCCCGACGAGCGCGAGCGGCCGGGCGAGCGCGGCCTCGTACCAATCGGGCAGCGGGCCGGAATCGCGGCGGACATAGTCGACGAGGATCGACCACAGCCGGTGGTTCTGGCGGACGAAGGCCATGTAGCCGTCGGCGATTGCCAGCGCCGCCTCGCCCGGGTCCATCTCCGGCCTGATCCGGCGGCGGAGGCTGCGATGGAGTCTTTCCAGGGTGTCGGCGTTCAACCGCAGGATCACCTGGTCCATGTCGCCGACCGAGTGATAGATCGAGTTCGGCGCATAGCCGACGGTCGCCGCCAGCCGGCGCATGGTGATGCCGGCGAGGCCTTCCTCTGCGCCGATCCTGCCGGCGGCCGCCGTGACCATGGCGATCATCTCCTCGCGGCTGTGTTCCTGTCTTCGCGCCACCATTGGCATTCTCCCGATTCGCCGGTCTGTGATCATCGTCTCTTGAACGGCGTACAACAAGATGCTAGTTTGTTGTACATTGTTCAACACAAGGAGTGGCGAAATGACTGTCATCGACCACGATTTGCTCGTCCGACCGCTGCCGGTCTGGCATCCGAAGGCCTGGTATTTC
>JAGRKY010000671.1 GCA_020442095.1 Bauldia sp. | reverse complement strand
GCCGAGACCATCGCCCGCAAGGCGATGAAGATCGCCGGCGATATCTGCGTCTATACCAACGACAACCTGACCGTCGAGACGCTGGATGCCGTCTGAGACGGCATATGTCTACGATTTCCGGCCCGTCGCGGCCACGGACCTCGCGCGGCTCGGCGCCTGGCTCGCCGAACCGCACGTCGCCCGCTGGTGGGGCGATGCGGCGAGCGGCATCGCCAGGATCAAGGCCCACACCGCGCCGGAGGATGCGGTGGAGCCGTTGCTGGTGCTGGCCGACGGTCGGCCGATCGGCTACCTCCAGAGCTACAGGATCGACGCGGAAAAGGACCACCCCTATCGCGACCAGCCGCCGGGCACGGTCGGGATCGACCAGTTCATCGGCGAGGCCGACCTGATCGGCAGGGGCCACGGTCCGCGCTTCATCGATGATTTCGTCCGGCGGCTCTTTGAAGCCGGCGTGCCGCGCGTTCTCGTCGATCCGGCCCCCGACAACGCCGCGGCGATCCGGGCCTACGAGAAAGCCGGGTTCCAGGCGATCGACCGGCGCACCTCCATCTACGGTCCCGCCATCCTCATGGTCCGGGATCGCGAATACCGGATGCCCATTCCCGCCGCCGATCAGGTGAGCGTGGAGGTCGTCGATGGCGCGGCCTGAGGATTTCGACGCCGCCGTGGCAGCTGGGATCATCACCGCCGACCAGGCGCGCCAGCTTGCGACTTTTCTCGCCGCGCAGGCCGGAACAGCCGAAGTGCCGGAGACGCCGACCGGCGAGGCTGCGGTCGCGCCCGTGGCCGCGGCGGACATCGCCCACGCCGATGAAGAGGAAGTCCGGTTCATCCGCGGCTTCCAGGACGTCTTCATGACCATCGGCGTCGCCCTGTTCCTCGTCGGCATCGGCATCGCCGGGCCGATGGTCGCGGGACCGCTCATCGGCACCTATGCCGGGGCGGTGGTCGCCTTCCTGCTCGCCCTCGGCCTGACGCGTCGGCGGCGGCTGGTCCTGCCGAGCATCGCGCTTGCCATCGGCTTCACCCTTTTTGCGGGCGTCGGCACCGCCATCCTCATCGGCGGCAACGGCTGGGACGTTCTCCTCGGCGGCTGGGATGTCCACAATCCCGGCCGGATCCGGCTCATCGCGGGGTTCGCCGCGCTGCTCGCCTCGGGCCTCTTCTACGCCGTCTTCAGGCTGCCCTTCGCCCTGGCGCTGGTCGCGCTGTCGGCCGGGGTGGTGGTTTTTGGCGCGGCCGGCATGGTTGTTGGGGAGTATATGCTTGCGCCCTGGCGGCTGCCGATCGTTCTGGCGATCGGGCTCGTCATCTTCGCCGTGGCCATGGCCTTCGATCTTTCCGACCCGGGGCGTCGGACGATGCGCGCCGATAATGCATTCTGGCTCCATCTCGTCGCCGCTCCGATGATCGTCCATGCCACCATCGGCCTCGTCATCGCGGACGGCAGGACCTTCACGGCATCCGAGGCGTTCGTGGTGGTCGCTGTCGTGCTGGCGATCGGCGTGGTCGCCGTTGCCATCGACCGGCGCGCCCTTCTCGTCGCCGGTCTCGGCTACCTCGCCTATGCGGTTGCAATCCTGATGGCCGAAGCCGATATGACAGCTACCGGCGTTATCGCCACCACCCTGGTTCTGGTGGGGGCTTTCGTACTGACACTGGGGGCCGGCTGGCGCCCCGTCCGCCACGCGGTGATCGGCATCCTGCCGGCCCGCGGTCTGGTTTCCCTCCTTCCTCCTGCCTGAGTTTCGCCCGCTATGACCAACTTCTCCCCCCGCGAAATCGTCTCCGAGCTCGACCGCTTCATCATCGGCCAGGCCGATGCCAAGCGCGCCGTCGCCATCGCGTTGCGCAACCGCTGGCGCCGCCAGCAGCTCACCGGCCAGATGCGCGAGGAGGTTCTGCCCAAGAATATCCTGATGATCGGGCCGACCGGCATCGGCAAGACCGAGATTTCCCGCCGGCTCGCCAAGCTCGCGGGGGCGCCCTTCATCAAGATCGAGGCGACCAAGTTCACCGAGGTCGG
>JAGRKY010000670.1 GCA_020442095.1 Bauldia sp. | reverse complement strand
GCTCGGCCTCGAGCTGGGCGATCTCGGCCGCGACGCTCTCGCGCCGGACCCGCTCGGCGGCGAGCTCGGTCTGCAGCGACTTCACTTCCGCGGCGCGGCGCTCCAGCGCTGCGAGGCGGTCGACCCGCTCCGCCTCGAATGCCGTGATCCGGGCTTCGAGCCCGGTGGCGCGACGCTGCTCCGCCGCGAGCTTCACCTGCTCCTCGGCCAGAGATGCCGCGAGCTTTGCCTGCTCGTCGGTCATCGAGGAGACGATGTTGTCGCGGTCGGTTGCCGTCTGGGCCTCTGCGGCCTTCGAGGCGGCGAGCGAGTCGTTGAGGTTGCCGATCGTCGTCTCGCGGGCGACCAGCTCCATCTTCTGTTCCTCGGAGAGGACCTGGGCGGCGGCGAGGTCCGCCTCGATAGCGGCGATCGCGGCCTTCTGCTCCTCGATCCTGCCGTCGCGGGCGAGCAACTCGGCCTTGGCCTCGGCGATACGGGCCTCCGCGGCCTGGAGCTCGCCGACGAGCTCGGTGCCGCGCGTCTCCAGCGCCTCTATGGTCTCGGTCTTGGCGGTGCGGTCGGCCTCCAGCCGGGCGATCTCGGTGCGGCTGCGGCTGATTTCCAGCAACTGGCCGTTGGCGCCGGCCTCGAGCCGCTCCACCTTCATTTCGAGCTGGCGGGCGCCAACCGCGAAACCGGCGCGGAGCTGGTCCTTCTCCGCCTGGATCTCGGAAAGCGACATCGGCAATTCGCTTTCGATCCGCGTCCGCGCAAGCCGGTCGGCGCGGCGCCAGATCGCCGGGGCGACCGCAAGCGCCAGCAGGCCTGCTGTCAGCAGGCCCAGCGCGAAGAACATGATCGCCTGGATCAACGGTCCTAGACTCCGACCACCGCGGATTGCCGATACGTATATGTCTCGGGGTGCCCCTCGTCAGGGCGGCCCGGTTACACCTATCCTAAACCGAAAGCCTCTGCCACGGCCAATGATGTCAGTCACAAGGCTGTCGAAAACGGGCGCCCGCCGGCCATCAGAACGGGTTCCAGGTCCGCGAACTGGTGAATTTCAGATAGCCGAAATTGACGCCGAGCCGCGCCCCGACACCGGATACGATCGGGACGACATAGACACCGCCACGGGAGAGGACGGTCATCCCCAGCCCGGCGACGACATAGGCCGAACCGTTGACGCCGACGAAGCGCCGGTACAGCGAATCGACCGAGGGGAGGTTGTAGATCAGCATCATCACCCGGTCGCCATTGGCGCCGACATCGAGGCCGATGGACGGACCCTGCCAATAGACCTGATACTGCCCGGCATTCTTTGTATAGAGCGTGCCCTCGCCGTAGCGCGCGCCGCCGACGAAGGCGCCGCTCGCCTCCTTGCCGATGATATAGCCGTTGGGGAGGCCATAGCTGCCGGCGGCATGCTCGACGATGCTCGCCATGCCCTGCGAGACCTCGCCGAAGAACTGGTGGCCGGCGTCGACCAACTCCGTGGTGCTGAAAGTCGATTGCGGCTGCGGGGTCGGTTCGGGCGAGACCACCTCGTAGCTCGGCGCGCCCGGCTGCGCGGGATAGACTGTCGTCGGCTGGCCCGGCGGGGGCGGCGCAGCGGTCTGGGCGAATGCCGCGCCGCCACAGGCGGCGGCCATGGCCACCACGCCGAGGAGGACCAGGCGCCCGGTCCGGCGAAACGTGTCGATCATCACTCGCTTCCCTCTCTCGCCGGCAGCCCGTGGAGCGGGTGGCCGCGAATCGCATCTCCGGGTGCCGAGTCTATTCCAAAAACGGGCAATACGGCGGCGTCCCGGCGGCCGGGCGCGGTTGGCAGGCGGGAGGGACCGGTGTATCCGGGCTTTGACGAATGGCGGCTTTGATTCGCGAAAACCATGGAAGAACGGAGGGGTCATGACCGACCGGGCGGAACTGGGAGCGCTTGATCTCGCTGCGCTGCTTTGCAGTCGGGTCTGCCATGACATCATCTCGCCGGTCGGGGCGATCATCAACGGCCTCGAGGTCCTCGACGAGGACAACAGCGAGGACATGAAGGAATTCGCCTTCGACCTGATCCGCCGCAGCGCGAAGCAGGGTTCGGCCAAGCTGCAATTCGCGCGGCTCGCCTTCGGCGCCGCCGGATCGGCCGGCGCCTCGATCGACACCGGCGACGCCGAGAAGGTCGCGACCTCCTTCATGGCCAACGAGAAGGCGGATTTCTCCTGGGA
>JAGRKY010000669.1 GCA_020442095.1 Bauldia sp. | reverse complement strand
CAAGTCGACCCTGATCAAGATCATGACCGGCGTCCACCAGCCGGACCACGGCGAGATCGTCCTTGCCGGCGAAGAGGTCACCATCCGCAACGCCGCGGAGAGCCAGCGGCTCGGCATCGCCGCGATCTACCAGGAGCCGCTGCTTTTCCCCGACCTCAACGTCGCGGAGAACATCTTCATCAGCCACCAGGACCGCGGTCAGATGGTCGGCTGGCGGCAGATGTTCAAGGATGCCGAGGAGATCCTCGCCAAGCTCGGTGTCGCGCTCGACGTCCGCAGCCCGGCGCGCGGGCTGACGCTGGCCGCGCAGCAATCGGTCGAGATCGCCAAGGCGATCTCGCTCAACGTCCGCGTCCTGATCATGGACGAGCCGACCGCATCGCTGTCCGCGCATGAGGTGGCGCAGCTCTTCAAGCTGGTGCGCGACCTGCGAGACCAGGGCGTGGCAATCCTCTTCGTCAGCCATCGCATGGAAGAGGTCTTCGAGATCGCCGACAAGATCACCGTCTTCCGCGACGGCCGGCTGATCTCGACGCGGACGCGCGAGGAGGCGACGCCGCAGCTTTCGATCACCGACATGGTCGGCCGCGAGATGGGCCTTCTCAAGCCGCGCCCGCCGACCGCGCAGGGCGAACTGCTGCTCTCGGTCCGTGATCTCGGCCGCGAAGGTGTGTTCCAGGGCGTGAGCTTCGATCTCCATCGCGGCGAGGTGCTCGGCTTCGGCGGCCTGATCGGCGCCGGGCGCACCGATGTCGGCCTCGCCCTGTTCGGCATCGAGCCGGCGACGTCCGGCACGATCACGCTGAAGGGCGAAGAGGTGACCATCCATTCGCCGGGCGAGAGCATGCGCCTCGGCATTGCCTATGTCTCCGAGGATCGCCGCCAGCTCGGCCTGTCGATGCCGATGTCGATCTCGGCGAATATCACGCTGCCGGTGCTGCGCCGCTATCTCAACGGCCTCGGCCTCATCCGCACCGCGATGGAGCGAGCGACCGCCGAGCAGTTCCGCGAGCGGCTGGCGATCCGGACCGCCTCGGTCGACCTCGCCGTCGCCAAGCTGTCGGGCGGCAACCAGCAGAAGGTGATGCTGAGCAAGTGGCTGAACACCAAGCCCTCGGTGCTGATCCTCGATGAACCGACGCGCGGCATCGACGTCGGCGCCAAGGCGGAGGTCCACCAGATCATCGGCGAACTCGCCGCCGAGGGCATCGGTATCATCCTGATCTCTTCCGACCTGCCCGAGGTACTGACCATGAGCGACCGTCTCCTCGTGATGCGCGAGGGCCGGCAGATGGCGATCTTCGATCGCGACGAGGCGACCCAGGAAACGGTGATGACCGCCGCCATGGGCCAGGAATCGGGCGCGGGAAACGGGGTCGCCGCATGAGGTGGCTTCAGCGTTACGTCCGTCCGGAGCAGGTCCGCGAGTTCAGCCTGCTGCTGCTGATCATCGTCGCGGTCATCGTCTTCGGGTCGATGATCGACAACTACTACACATCCCGGACCTTCAACCGCATTGCCGCGAGCGTCGCGATCATCACCATCGTCGCGATCGGCCAGACGCTGGTTGTCCTCACCCGCAACATCGACCTCTCGGTTGGCTCGATCGTCGGCTGCACGGCCTATTTCACCGGGACGCTGCTTGCTGCGAATAATGACCTCCATCCGCTGCTCGTCGTGCTCGCCGCGGTGGCGCTCGGCGCGGCGCTCGGCGTGATCAACGGCATCTTTGTCGCCTGGGGCCGCGTTCCCTCGATCATCGTCACCCTCGGCACGCTGGCGATCTATCGCGGCATCCTCGTCGACCTGTCCGGCGCCAAGACGGTGACGACCGACAGCCTGCCTGCGTGGCTGGTGGATCTTCCGCGGGTCAATCTTTTTGCCATCGGCGACTGGGAATTCCGCGCCATGTTCATGCTGGCGCTGGGCATGGTGATCATCTTCCAGTTCGGCACCAGCTTCCTCAATCTCGGCCGCCGGCTCTATGCGATCGGCTCGAACCCCGATGCGGCAGCGCTGATCGGGCTGCCGATCCGGCGGCTGGTCTTCCTGACCTTCGTGCTCTCCGGGGCGCTGTCCGGCCTTGCCGGCTTCGTCACGCTTGCCCGCTTCGGCAACATCACCGTCGAGGCGGGGCGCGGCCTCGAGCTCGAGGTGGTGGCGGCGGTGGTGGTCGGCGGCGTCAACATCTTCGGTGGCTCGGGGACGGTGATGGGCGCCATGCTCGGCGCGATCATGATCGGCATCCTCGAGCAGAGCCTGTTCCGGCTGCAGATCAGCGAGTTCTGGCGCGA
>JAGRKY010000668.1 GCA_020442095.1 Bauldia sp. | reverse complement strand
TGAACACCGGCCGGAAGATCTTCTGCACCTCCCGGATATGCTCGCCGATGCCGACCTTCGCGCCGGTCTTCAGCTTCATGTAGGGCGCCGCGGTCAGGTGGTCGGCATGGGCGTGGGTCTCGAGGATCCAGTCGATCGTCAGGCCGTCCTCTTCCGCTGCCTTCAGGATCGCGTCGGCCGACTTGGTCGAAGCCCTGCCGGTGCGCTGATCATAGTCGAGCACCGGATCGATCACCGCCGCATGCTTGGTCGCCGGGTCGGAGACCAGGTAGCTCGCCGTGTTGGTCGGCTCATCGAAAAACGCGCGGACAACGGGTTTCGCGCTGGTGGTCATCGGAAAATCCTCCATCGGGTTCGGATCGTTCTTGACACATATATTAGCGACCCCTAATTTAGTCAACGCTAATGGACACCCCGATGGAACAGACATCGACTCTTCCGGCCTCCGCCGACATCCACGCCCTCGCCGACCAGGCGGGCGATGCCGCGCGGCTCTTGAAGCTCCTCGCCAACGAGCGACGGCTTCTGGTGCTGTGCGAGTTGGCGCGGGCCGGCGAGATGACCGTCGGCGACCTTGCCGAAGCCGTCGGGCTCAGCCAGTCGGCGCTTTCGCAGCATCTGTCGCTGATGCGCGAGAGCGGGCTCGTCGGCTTCCGCCGCGAGGGACAGACTCTTCACTACGCGATCGTCGATCCGGTCGCCTCGCAACTGCTGATGACCCTCAAGGACATCTATTGCGGCCCCCTTCCTCCCCCCAAACAAGGAAAATGACCATGCGACTTCTCAAGGATATCTCGGTCGCGGACGCCCACGCGCTCCTCGACAAGACGGCGACCCTCGTCGACGTACGCGAGCCGAACGAAACCGCGATGGAGCGGATTCCCGGCGCCGTCGAGCTTCCTCTCTCTGTCATCGCGCGCGGCGGCCCGGTCGACCTCCCCGAGGGTCCGACCGTCTTTCTCTGCGCGTCCGGCGCCCGCACCACCCGCAACTCGGCGGCCCTCGCGTCGCTGACCGAGAACGATGCCTATTGCATGACCGGCGGCATCATGGCCTGGAAGCGCGCCGGCTATCCCACCCAGCGCGGCTGATCCGCCCGCCTCCCGAAGTATCGACCACCAGAGCATCGACCCCCAGAGTACACAATGTCCGAGCTGACTCTCCTACAGGACATTCTTGCCCTGCTGTCCGGCGGCGCCGTGGGCTTCTCCCTCGGTCTCGTCGGCGGCGGCGGGTCGGTTCTGGCCGTGCCGCTCCTCGTCTATGTCGTCGGGGTCAAGGATCCGCATGTGGCGATCGGCACCAGTGCCTTCGCCGTCGCGGTCAGCGCGGCCGTCAACCTCATCACCCATTTCCGGTCGGGTAACGTCAAGTTCCGCTGCGCCATCGCCTTTGCCGTCTTCGGCATCCTCGGCGCGGCGATCGGCTCGACCGTCGGCAAGGCCATCGACGGCCAGAGCCTGCTTGCCCTGTTCGGCGTGGTGATGATCGCGGTCGGCCTGTCTTTCGCCAGGAGGCCCGCCGAAATCGGCGAGCCTGATGTCCGGCTCGACATGTCATCGGCGCGGACGCTTCTCCCTCGTATCGCGCCGGTGGCTCTCGGCGTCGGCTTCCTGGCGGGCTTTTTCGGGATCGGCGGCGGCTTCCTGATCGTCCCCGGCCTCGTCTTCTCGACCGGCATGCCGCTCCTCAACGCGGTCGGCTCGTCGCTGCTGTCGGTCACCACCTTCGGCCTGACGACGGCGGCCAACTATTCGATCTCCGGCCTCGTCGACTGGTGGGTCGCGTTCCTCCTGATCATCGGCGGTGCGCTTGGCGGGATCGGCGGCGTCGCTGCCTCGAAGCATCTCGCCAACAAGAAGCCCGGCCTCTCCTATGCCTTCGCGGCCATCGTCGTGGTGGTCGGCGTCTACGTCGTCTGGCGGGGCGTCCAGGCGCTGCTCTAGGGCCGATGCGGGTCCACCCGGCCCCCGTCTCCACCCCGGAGAGTTTGCATACAATTTCCGATTGACCCGGCTTGGGTCTGATCTAAGCTCGACGCCGCCGGCCATCGCTGACGGCGGCCGGGCAAGGGCGTCGTTTCCATCGGGAGTGCCGGCGGCCGCAAATGGCGAGGCGTTCCTCGACACGGGGGAGCAATGTCATGCCGATCGGGCCGACTATCGTCACGAATGAGACCGAGCTTCGCACCGCCATTCTCAATGGCGAGGACATCCAGTTCGCGAACGACATTACGCTGACTGCCGACCTCCCGGCGATCCAGTCGAGCATTACCATCGACGGCGCCGGGTTCACGCTGAACGGCGACAACACCTACCGTGGCCTTTTCATCGGGGCCTGGCAGACCGGCACCGACACGCAAATCGCGGTCAGCGTCACGATCCATGACCTCGAGATCGAGAATGCCGTCGCGATCGGCGGCAATGGCGCAGATGGCGGTGGCGGCGGCGCGGGTCTCGGCGGCGCGATCTTCGTCGCCAACATGGCCACGGTGACGGTGAGCGATGTCAGCCTCGTGGGGAACGCGGCCATGGGCGGCGATGGCAGCGCAATCATTAGTAACCCGGGCGGCGGCGGCGGCGGCATGG
>JAGRKY010000667.1 GCA_020442095.1 Bauldia sp. | reverse complement strand
CGGAGCGAGCCTCGAAGGACGCACAACAGCTCCGGAGTCCGTAAGCCGCTCCCCCCACGCCTCTCACCTGCCCACAAGCGGATAGACCTCCCCACCGCCAGCCCTCCCCCTGTGGGAGGGCCAAAACCGCAAAGCGGTTTTGGGGAGGGGTACAAAGACAAGGGCAGCGCAAGTTCGGTCTTCGACCAACGACATTGCGTCCTTCGAGGCGCGCGCTCCGCGCGCGCACCTCAGGATGGCGAGGATTGTTTGCCGCACCAGACGGAAGGCAGCGTGGTGGCCGCGGCATCAAACATCCACTCCCCCCACACCAACCTCGCCATCCTGAGGTGCGAGCGGAGCGAGCCTCGAAGGACGCACCGCCACTCGGTCGCATCGGAGACCAGCGTGCGAGTTTGCCCATGACCGACGCCTACACCCCGACCGAGATCATGACCGTGGTTGCCGCCCGGGCGCTGCGCAACGACGACGTCTGCTTCGTCGGCATCGGCGCGCCGTCGGCGGCCTGCAATCTCGCCCGTCTCACCCACGCACCGGATATCACCCTGATCTACGAATCCGGCACCATCGATACCCGCCCCGACGTGCTCCCCCTCTCGATCGGCGATGGCGAGCTCTGCGAGACCGCGCTCACCACCGTCTCGGTCCCGGAGATGTTCCGCTACTGGCTCCAGGGCGGCCGGATCACCGTCGGCTTCCTCGGCGGCGCCCAGATCGACCGCTTCGCCAACCTCAACACCACCGTCGTCGGCGACTATGCCCACCCGAAGGTGCGGCTTCCCGGCGGCGGCGGCGCGCCGGAAATTGCCGTCCATTGCGGCGAGATCTTCATCACCATGGCCATGTCGAAGCGCGGCTTCGTCGCCGAGCTTCCCTTCGTCACCTCGCTCGGCCACGGCAGCGGCAAGGGTAGCCGCGAGGCGCTCGGCATCCGCACCCGCGGCCCGACGCGGCTGATCACCGATCTCTGCGTCTTCGAGCCCGCCGCCGACACCAGCGAGATGACCGTCGTCTCCCTCCATCCCGGCATCTCGGCCGAGGCGGTGCAGGCGGAATGCGGCTGGCCGGTCGCCTTTGCCGACCACATCGACGAGACGGCGCCACCGACGGCGGATGAGCTCAGCGTGCTTCGCGAGCTCCATGCCCGCACCCGCCGCGCCCACGGAGGCGAAGACGCATGACCCGCGACGTCTTCATCTGCGATACCGCGCGAACCCCGATCGGCCGCTATGGCGGCGCGCTCGCCATGGTCCGCACCGACGATCTCGCGGCGATTCCGGTCCGCGCCCTGCTCGCCCGGCATCCGGCGATAGCGGACTCCGTCGACGAGGTCATCCTCGGCTGCGCCAACCAAGCCGGCGAGGACAACCGCAATGTCGCGAGGATGGCGCTGCTGCTTGCCGGCCTTCCCGACAGTGTTCCCGGCACCACCCTCAACCGCCTCTGCGCCTCGGGGCTCGATGCGGTCGGCTATGCCGCGCGGTCGATCAAGGCCGGCGAAATGGAGCTCGCCATCACCGGCGGCGTCGAGTCGATGTCGCGCGCGCCGCTGGTCATGGGCAAGGCCGAGACCGCCTTCCAGCGCAGCGCCGAGATCCACGACACGACGATCGGCTGGCGCTTCGTCAATCCATTGATGAAGGCGCAATACGGCGTCGATTCCATGCCGGAGACCGGCGAGAACGTCGCTGAGGAGTTCCAGGTGAGCCGCGCCGATCAGGACGCCTTCGCCCTCCGCTCCCAGGAGCGCGCCAGAAGGGCCGAGGCCGAAGGGGCCTTCGGCGGGGCGATGGTCCCGGTCGAGATCAGCGGCCGCAAGGGCACGACCGTCGTCGACCGCGACGAGCATCCGCGCCCCGACACGACGCTGGAGGCGCTCGCCAAATTGAAGCCGATCGTTCGCGAAGGCGGCACGGTAACCGCCGGCAATGCCTCGGGCGTCAACGACGGCGCCGCCGCGCTGATCGTCGCCTCCGGCGAGGCCGTCGCGCGCCATGGCCTGACGCCGCTGGTCCGGGTCCTCGGCATGGCGACCGCCGGCGTTCCGCCGCGGATCATGGGCATCGGCCCGGTACCGGCGACCCGCAAGCTCCTCGACCGCCTCGGCCTGACGGTCCGCAATCTCGACTTGATCGAGCTCAATGAAGCCTTTGCCAGCCAGTCTCTAGCCTGCATGCGGCAGCTCGGGCTCGCCGACGACGCCGCGCATGTCAACCCGAATGGCGGGGCGATCGCCTTCGGCCATCCGCTCGGCATGTCGGGCGCGCGCATCGCGGCGGAGGTCGCACGGCAGTTGCCGGAGCGCGGCGGCCGCTACGGCCTCGCCACCATGTGCGTCGGCGTCGGCCAGGGCGTGGCGATGGCCTTCGAGGCCGTCAGATAGGATGGGAGGAACCACCCGGATGAGCATGATCTATCCGCGCGAGAGCCTGGTGGCCGATCCGCCGTCGCTCTATCCCGACTACAAGTCGACGGTGCTGCGGGCTCCGCAGAAGCCGCTGATCGGCCTCGATCCGACGATCTCCGAGCTGACCGGCCCGGTCTATGGCCACGAGAGCGTCCGCGACACCGACACCGACCTCACCCGCCAGCATGCCGGCGAGCCCCTCGGCGAGCGGATCATCGTCACCGGTCGCGTCACCGACGAGGACGGCCGGCCGCTTCCGAACACCCTGGTCGAGGTCTGGCAGGCCAATGCCGCCGGCCGCTACATCCACGTCAAGGACCAGCACCCGGCGCCGATCGATCCCAACTTCTCCGGCGCCGGCCGTTGCGTCACCGACGCCGAGGGCCGCTACAGCTTCACCAGCGTCAAGCCCGGCGCC
>JAGRKY010000666.1 GCA_020442095.1 Bauldia sp. | reverse complement strand
TATTACCGCATCGTCGCCGCCGCGCAGGCGCAGCAGAACCAGAACCAGGGTCAGCAGCCGCAGCCGCATCAGAACGGACGCGACGATTTCGACGGCAATGCCGGCCCCGACGATGGGGACGACGACGGCCAGCAGATGCGCCGGGACGATGACGACCAGCCGTCGATGGGCGAGATGGACCAGCCCCATATCAACGGCAATGGCCAGGCGAGAGCCGAGGCCGACGACGACCAGCCCGCGGACGGTCGCGACAACGAGCAGGAGGCGGCTCCGCCGCGCCAGCGTCGTCGTCGCCCCTACCGGAACCGGGCGGAGGGGCAGGACAACGCCGCGCCGCCGATCGCGGCCGAGGCGGGCATGGTGGCAGAGGCGACGCCGGTCGAGGACTGATCGGCCTGCCGGATTCGATGCAAGGGGCCGGCGGCCGAACCGCCAGCCCAATTCTTCAGCTCATCAGCGATATTGCGAGATGCCGGGCGCGTTGCGGCAGAGCACCTCGCGATTATAGGCGCCGTCGCCATGGGCCGGCGGAACGCCCCAGGCGGTCGCGCCTCCCATGACGGGGGCCGGCGTCGAATAGGTGAGGACCCGCGGGCAGTCCACGCCCTGGTCGCGGCACTTCTGGTCATAGGCCATCAGCGTCCGCTTTCCCGTTTCCACCGAGACGTAACCGAAATTGATGTCGTCGGGGCCGGCCTTGTCGACGACGTAGCGGTCGTGATTCATGCCCATGTTGTGGCCGATCTCGTGGGCGAGGCTGTAATTGTCGACGGCGCAGACCCGTTCGCTGACCGAGAAGGCGAAGTCGGCGCTGTCATCGTAGCCCGGCTCGATCATCCAGCCGAGGCCGCAGGCATCGAGCTTGCCGTCGATGATCAGGTGAACGATGTCGGCCTTGTACTTGTCGCGCAGCGCCGGGACCTCGTCGAGATAGCCGGGCTCGGAGCCGCTCAGCCGGTCGAGGTCGACGCCGATATCGGCGCCCTCGACATAATCGACCTGCTGGCTGTGGACGAGGCGGATCTTGACGCCGAAATTCTCGCCCGGCTGCTGGGCGACGGCGGTCTGGAGCTGGTTGATCGCCTCGGCGACCATAACCTCCATGTCCGATTTCGCCGCGGCGGCCGGCGTGTAGAGGACCATCACGTCGATGGTGCCGCGGTCGCCTGCGCCCGGAACGTCGCACATCGGCTCGTCGCGTGCGCTGCCGCGCGTGGCGCGCTTCTTTATCGGGGGCTGGACCATGTCGCGCCCCTCGGGAAAGGCCTGGGTGCGGAGCTCGACTACGGCATGGGTGCCGGCGCGACCGGCCGGCATGATCCGGTAGCGGCCTGAGGCGGTCTGGATATCGCCGGTGATCTGGCCGTCCTTGACGAGCAGGTAGCAGTGGTCGGTGCCGTCGCCGCCGCCGATCGTACCGTTCAGGATCTCGACGCCGTTCCGGCGCGCGGTCGGCGCGAGGTCGCAGGTGACGCTGCCGCCGTCAGGCAGGGCGACGCGCATCCGCTGGCTCGCGCCGCCCGAACGGAGGCTGCGGTCGCCGGCCGGCGACAGGCTGAAATAGGCGACCGAGCCGACGGTGCCGGGCGCCATGCCGAGGGACGCGGGGTCGGGAGGAGGGCCGCCGGCGCGATCGCCGCGGCTGGTGTCGAAGAGGTCGACCGGTTCGGCCTCCTGGGCGATCGCGGCATGGCCGGCGGCGGTGGCGACGGCAAGGGCGATCAGGAAACTCAGTCTCACGGGAACTGGCATTCGGGTGCCTCTTCTGTTGCGGCTGCGGCGGTCGCTGCACGTGCGCCGGCGCGCCCGTACGGCCTGATGGATGGCATGGGTGCGGGGCCATAAAATGGCGTCGCGATGGCACCCAAACCCGTGCGTTGCCTCGAATCCGGACCTCTTTTTTTACGGGTCCGTCATCACCATATGTTTTTTCGAGGCGCGCCGGAATGGGCGCCGAAGTCACGATACGTGCCTTATTTTACGAACGGACCGTCTTCGCGCCGACAGGGCGGGCGGTCTGGGTCAGGAGGGAAAATTGAACTTCGAAACCTATACGGAGCGGGCCCGGGGATTCATCCAGTCCGCGCAGACGGGGGCCTTGGCCGAAGGCCATCAGCAGTTCACCCCCGAACACATCCTCAAGGTCCTGCTCGACGACCCGGAAGGGCTCGCCGCGGGGCTGATCCAGCGCGCCGGCGGTGACGCCCGGCAGGCGCTCGCCGAAACCGAGCAGGCGCTGGCCGCCCTTCCCAAGGTGAGTGGCGGCTCGGGCCAGATCTATCTCGCGCAGCCGACCGCCAAGGTCTTCGAGACGGCCGAGAAGGCCGCCAAGAAGGCCGGCGATTCCTTCGTCACGGTCGAGCGGCTGCTGCTCGCGCTGGCGATCGAGAAGGACGCCAAGACGGCGAAGATTCTCGCCGATGCCGGCGTGACGCCGCAGAGCCTCAATGCCGCGATCGAGGAGATCCGCAAGGGCCGCACGGCCGACAGCGCCTCGGCCGAAA
>JAGRKY010000665.1 GCA_020442095.1 Bauldia sp. | reverse complement strand
GTCTGCTTCGACCAGATCTTCAATCAGGCGGCGAAGTTCCGCTACATGTTCGGTGGCAAGGCGGTAACCCCGCTGGTGATCCGCACCATGTACGGCGCGGGCTTCCGCGCCGCCTCGCAGCATTCGCAATGCCTCTATCCGGTCTTCACCCACATCCCCGGGCTGAAGGTCGTGCTGCCGTCCAACGCCTATGAGGCCAAGGGCCTGCTGACCCAGGCGATCCGCGACGACGACCCGGTGATCTTCTTCGAGCACAAGGCGATGTACGACGAGGAGATGGAGGTTCCGGACGAGCCCTATGCCATCCCCTTCGGCGAGGCGAACGTCACCCGCGAGGGCGACGACGTCACCATCGTCGCCTTCGGCCGTATGGTGAACTTTGCCAACCAGGCGGCGGACTCGCTCGCCAGGCACGGCATCACCTGCACGGTCGTCGATCCGCGGACCACTTCGCCGCTCGACACCGAGACGATCCTCGAAACGGTCGAGGAGACCGGGCGGCTCGTCGTCGTCGACGAGGCGCATCCGCGGTGCGGCATGGCGGGCGACATTGCCGGCCTCGTCGCCGAGCGCGCCTTCGACTCGCTGAAGGCGCCGATCAAGCTGGTTACCGCGCCGCATGCGCCGGTTCCCTTCTCGCCGGTGCTCGAGGATATCTACATCCCGGGCGTCGCCAGGATCGAGGAAGCGGTCCGCGCGGTTGTCGAACACGACCGCAAGGTGGCGGCTGAATGACCGACGAGGGCCGGCGTCCGCAGCGAATCCCCAACTGGTGGGACGAGGAGGACAGCACCGACAAGCCAGCATCCAGGAGTGAGGAGGACATCATGGCCGACATCCAGCCGATCACCATGCCGAAATGGGGACTTGCCATGGAGGAGGGCATGCTCGCCCGCTGGACGGTCGATGTCGGCGCGGCGATCGAGCTCGGCCAGG
The DNA here is from genome assembly GCA_020442095.1 of Bauldia sp. The sequence goes on along the minus strand of JAGRKY010000665.1, from coordinate 2,369 downwards.
AGATCATGGACATCGAGACGACCAAGATCGCCAACGTCTTCGAGAGTCCGGTCGCCGGCGTCCTGCGCCGCCGCGTCGTGGATGACGGGGATACGGTCCCGGTCGGCGCGTTGCTCGGGGTCGTCGCCGGTCCCGACGTCACCGACGAGGCGGTCGACGATTTCGTCAATGCCTTCCTCGAAAACTTCACCCCCGAGGAAAGCGGCGAAGCGGGCGGGCCGGTGCCGGAGACAGTCGAGGCCGGCGGCCGTCGCATCCGCCGTCTCAAGGCGGGCTCCGAATCCGGCGAGCCGATCGTCTTCATCCATGGCTTCGGCGCGGATCTCTCGACCTGGATGCTGAACCAGGCACCGCTCGCCGAGGAGCGTCCGGTCCATGCCATCGACCTTCCCGGCCATGGCGGCTCGGGGAAGGAGGTGGGCGACGGCAGCGTCGAGGTGCTCGCCCGGGCGGTCCTCGCCTATATGGATGCCGAAGGGCTCGACACCGCCCATCTGGTCGGCCATTCGCTGGGTGCCGCGATCGCCGCGACGATCGCCCTTGAGGCTCCCGACCGCGTCTCCGGCCTGACGCTGGTTGCCCCGGCCGGGCTGGGGCCCGAGATATCCGGCGACTTCATCGCCGGCTTCATCAAGGAAAGCCGTGCCCGCAAGCTCCGTCCCTATCTCGAGATGCTGGTCGCCGATCCGGACCTCGTCACCGCCGACATGGTCGAGGACGTGTTGAAGTTCAAGCGGCTCGACGGCGCCCTCGCCGCCCTGCAGGCGATCGCGGCGGCGAATTTCGACGAGAATACGCAGCGCGTATCGCTCCGCGACCGGCTCGGCGGAATTGGCGTCCCGGTCCATGTCGTGTGGGGCGAGGCGGACCGCGTGCTCCCGGCAAGCCATGCCGAGGGCCTTCCCGACAACGTGACCGTCACGGTCATCCCCGGCGCCGGCCATATCGTCCACATGGAAAAGGCCGGCGAGGTCAACAAGGTGATCACCGGCGCCAGCTAGGCCGGCGCTTTTCCGGCCATGGCTCCGAGGATCAGGGCCTGAGGTAGGCGTAGCCCTCGGCCTGGAGCCGGGCGAGGCGGGTCACGCCGCCCTCGTCGACGCGGACGAAGCCCGGCAGCAGGTCGCCGAGGTCGATGTCCTGCGCGGCAAGCGTGTTGCCGCAGGCAGCGAGCCCGACGCCGGCCGCCGCGATTCCGGCGACGCGACGGGCAATGTCGGGATTGGCCTTGTTCATCCGGAAGAGCGCCAGCGCCGGTCCGTGGACCACCAGGACGATCGTCACCTTGTCGGGGCCGCCCATGCCGGCGATGTGGTTTTCGATATTGCCGATGACGAAGGCGACCTTGTCGAGATCGCAGAGGTGATAGGCGACCTTCGGCACACCCGGCTCGGCTTCCGCCGCTTCCGCCGGGCTCCGCCACAGCGCCGCGCCGCCGGCCAGTGCCGCCAGGCGGGAGAAGATCGCTCTGCGGCTTGGCAGCATCGCCGTTCCTCAGCTCCCGCCGAGCACCGTCGCCCGGTCCGCATCGTCCCAGATCAGCGGTGCGCAGTCCGGAAGCGCCGTCCGGTCGAGCCGGAACAGCTTGTCGTCGAGACCAAAGCGCGCGTCCTCGGGCGGCTCCTCCTCCGATGCCGGATCCCAGGTGCGGGCACCGTAGGGGATGTCGACGAGGATCGATTCGGCATTCTTGATCCGGATGCCGATGTGGCCGCCGTCGCATTCGATACCGCAGCCCAGGGCCGCGCTGCCGTCGGCCGGCACGCCGCAGGCACCCGAGACCTGGAACTGGGTCTTGGCCGTCCGGAACTGGACGCCCATCGAGAGGACATACTGGCGGCCGGCATCGGGCTCGACATAGCTGGCGACGAAAAGCGTCATGTCGGTGACGTTCTGCTTGGGATGCCCGGCCAGGTGGACCGCGTCATAATGCCGGGTGTAGCAGGCGAAGACCCGGTCGTTGCCCGGATCCCGGCCGAAGAGGGCGAGGTCGCTGTCCGAGGCCGCCGCCGCGGAGCCTATCGAGACGGCGGACAGAACCGCCGCGACGCCCAACGCCTCAAGCCGCATCCGCATCGTTCGACCTCCGGGATTGCCGATGTGGCCCGAGCATATGCCCGATTCCCTCCCGAGTCTCGGCGGGGAGCGGCAATGTCGCTGGCCGGACCCGGCGTCCCAAGCCCGGCCATTCCTAGCGGAAGCCTTCCAGCCCCGAATCGCGGATGGCGATCAGGGTCGGCGCCGGGTGGCCGGGCGCCGATTCGTTCGCCATGTCGAGAAGCCCGCCGATCCGCCGCGCCTTCTTGGCCGCGTGGTTCATGGCGATATCGGCCATCCTGTGGTCGAGGAAGGGATTGAGGAAGCGCTGC
>JAGRKY010000664.1 GCA_020442095.1 Bauldia sp. | reverse complement strand
ATCTGCACCTGGACGTCGACCGGAACCGCCTCGATCCCCTGGAACGCAACCGTCGTGACGTGTGAAACCATGCCCGCGCGCCCTCCGCTCGGAGAAACGATAGCGCAACCCTGGCGGGTTCACAAGAACAATAAGTGAACAAAAATGAAGGTGGAATTACCAGTCGATCGGCCTGCCGTCGCGGAAGAAGCCGCCGGTCGGGCCGTCACGGTCGATCTCCGCCGCCCAGACGATCGACGCGGCACCTTTCTCGACATTGCGTGGCGCCGACGAGCCGCCCATGTCGGTGCGTACCCAGCCCGGACAGACCGCGTTCACCTTGATGTCGCGCGCGGCGAGGTCGCGGGCGAGGATGCGGGTCAGGGCATTGAGGCCGGCCTTCGACACCTTGTAGGCGGAGCCCGGCCAGCCGGCGCTCGCATAGCTGCCATTGGCAACGGCGTCGACGAAATCACGCGTCAGCGCCGAGAGCGTCGCGCGATCGAGATCGGGATCGAGGAATTGCCTGCGGATCGCCGGCGAGAAGCCGGTCAGCTCGCCGGCACCGCTCGACACCATGACGACCACGGCGCCGTCCGGCATGAGGTCGAGAAGCGCATCGGTGAGGTTCATCGGACCGTCGAGGTTCGCCGCGAGGGTGTTCCGCGCGACCTCGGCGTTGAAGCCGTCGAAGGCGACGCCGGCGTTGTTGACGAGCACGTCGGGGCGGATGCCCTCGGTCTTCAGCCCTTTGGCGAGGGCGGAGATGCTGGCGATGTCGGTGACGTCCAGCGGACGGAACGCGACGGAGAGGCCGCTATCGGCGAGTTCGGCGATGGCCGCGCGTCCCTGACGGTCGTTCCGCGCTGTCAGGATGACCCGGAAGCCGTCCGAGGCAAGCTGCCGGCAGGTCTCGCGGCCGAGGCCCCGGTTGCCACCGGTCACCAGTGCGACGCATCCCTCTCCCATCCGACCGGTCATCTGCCCGTCCTTCTTCCGGCTCCGGACCCAAGATGGGGGACATCTGGGGTCCGGTCGCCGGGATTCCTAGCGGTCTCCTACCGGGCGGGGACGATCATTCGCCGGATCAGTCCGTCATGCTTGACGAATTGATGCCATCCCGTCGCCGCGACGTGGATCACGATCAGGGCAATGAACACCGGCTGCCCGAGCTCGTGGATGTCGCCGGTTGGCAACCCGGCATACCAGGCAAGCATGCCGGTGATCGGCATGAAGAACAGGAGCAGATAGAACAGGAAATGCACCACCCGCGCCGCGGTTTCGGTGGCGCGCGACGATTCGACCGGCGGCGGCGCGCCCTGTGACAGCCGGAGCACGACGCGGACGATCACGAGGGCCAGCACGATCAGCCCGAGCCACACATGGCTCGACTCGGTGGTCATCGCCCAGAAACCTTGCACCGAGCCCGGCTGGATTCGCGGCGGCCGCCCGCTGATGAAAAGCTGCCAGACGACCAGGGCCGCGATGGTCCAGTGCAGGACGATCTGGGCGAACGAATAGGATGCCGGTCGCTCGGTCGGCATGGAAGGCTGGGCCATCGAGAATCCCCTCGCGCTGTGCCGGGCACGCTGCCCGTCGTCGGATATGCCTCATATAGGTGTGCGATGTCGCAGGAGTTTCACCCGCTTGTATCAGTTTGTAACCGTCGGGCCGGGATCGGCCCGAGAGAGGAAATCTGCTGCCTGGGACCACATGCCGCTCCCCGATTCCGGGCCGATCTCCGGCGTGTCGCCCTTGCGGGATGCGAATCGGGGTTCCAAATAGGGAGAAACAAGCGAGGTCCGCCCGAGACGATGATCTATCGCAGCATGCAGTTACAGCCGCGAACCTGGCAGGGACGTGTCGGTATCGTCCTCGCCGCGGCTTTGGGCATCGGCCTGGTGATCGCTTTCCTGGTCCTGGCGGTCGGTGTTGCCATTCTTCTCCTGCCGGTGGTCGCCGTGCTTGCCGCGATCGGCTGGTGGCGCTGGCGCAAGATCGAGGCAGCGATGCGCGAGGAAGCCGCCCGCAGCGGCGACAGCGGTGGCCGCACCATCGAGATCGACTATCGCGTCATCGACGAACCCCATCGCCGCCGCTAGCCGGCACCTCCCTTCCCATCAATGAGCCGCGGCCTGCCGGTCAATAGCCCGGCAGCACCAGTACCGTCGGCCGCACCGGCAGGGTCGCCCGCGACAGGGTGACCACCGGTATCGGGCTGGTCTCCACCGCGAAATGTTCGCCGAGCCGCGAGACGAAGCGCTGCAGGGTCGCTATCCCGAAGAAATGCATCGGGATGACCAGCGGCGCGTTGATCTGCTGCAGGACGAGGATCATGTCGTCGACATTGAGGGTGTAGCCGCCGTCGACCGGCGCGAGGACCACGTCGATGCGGCCGAGGGCATCGAGATGGGCCGGCGTCAGCGTGTGGTGGAGATGGCCGAGATGCGCGATGCACAGGCCCGACACCTCGAAGACGAAGATCGAATTCTGGTCCCGCTGCAGCGTCCCGGAGGTGCCGAAGCCGCCGCGGATATTGGTCGTGACGTTGCGGATCCAGACGTCATCGACCGTGATCTCGTGCCGCGCCGGTTCGCCGTCCTCGCCCCAGCCATGCAGCACGAAGCGGATGCCGGGATCGGGGGTGAGCGTGAAATGCGAAACATGCGCCCGGTTCATCGTGACGATGTCCGGGACGACCGGCGGCAGCGTCGCGTCGCTGTAGTCGGTGACCACGGTGACGCCGAGCGGGCTCTCGATCAGGAAGCTGGCGTGGCCGATATAGGTCAGCCGGACCT
>JAGRKY010000663.1 GCA_020442095.1 Bauldia sp. | reverse complement strand
GAACTTCAGCACCATCGCCGCCTGGTGGACGCCGAGGGCCGAGGTCGGCTCGTCGAGGATCAGCACCTTGGCACCGAAATGGATGGCGCGGGCGATGGCGACCGACTGGCGCTCGCCGCCGGAAAGCGTGCCGACCGCCTGGGTCGGGTCGCGGACGTCGATGCCGATATCGGCCATCGCCTTGAGGGCGATCGTGTTGGCCTCATCCTTGTCGAAGCGGCGGAAGGGGAAGACGCCCCTCAGCGGCTCGCGGCCGAGGAAGAAGTTCCGCGAGATGCTCATCAGCGGGATCATCCCGAGGTCCTGGAAGACCGTCGCGATGCCGTGTTCCTGGGCGTCGCGGGGATTGCGGAAGACGACCGGCTTGCCATCGACGAGGATCTCGCCGGCGGTCGGCTTGAAGACTCCGGAGAGGATCTTGATCAGGGTCGATTTGCCGGCGCCGTTGTCGCCGAGCAGGCAGTGGACCTCGCCGGGCTTGACCTCGATATCGACATCGTGGAGCGCGATGACCGAGCCGAAGCGCTTGGTGACGCCGCGCAGTTCCATCGCCGCGGTGGTCATCGTGCCGTCCTTTCGCCGAGCGCCTTGGCGCGGATGTAGTTGTTCACGAGCACGGCGACCAGGATGACGATGCCGAGGAAGACCTTGAACCAGTCGGTGTCGATGCCGGTGAAGAAGATGCCCATCTGGACGAGGCCAAAGATCAGGGCGCCGAACATGGCGCCGATCACCGTGCCGTAGCCGCCGGTGAGGAGGACACCGCCGATCACCGCGGCGATGATCGCCTCGAACTCCTTGAGGAGGCCGCGGAGGGTGTCGGCGGAGCCGGCCTCGGTCACCTGGATCGTCGCCAGCAGGGTCGCCGAGCAGGCGGTGCAGATGAAGAGGATGATCTTGACCCGCGACACAGGCACGCCGACGTTGCGCGCGACATCGGGGTCGCCGCCCGAGGCGTAGATCCAGTTGCCGAAGCGGGTCTGGGTGAGGATGTAGCTCGCCACCGCGGTGACGACGATCCACCAGACGATCGACATCGGAACACCGCCGACCAGCGGCGTGCCGTCGCTGCGGGTGGCGATCCAGCCCATCTCGCCCATCCATTGGAAGACGCCGGTGAAGATCTCGCCGTTGAAGAGCTTGGCGGTGCCGGGATCGGGGAGGTCGTCGAGGATATAGGGGATCTGGGTGCGGCCGGTGACGGCGCGGGTGACGGCGATCGACAGGCCGCGCAGGATGAAGAGCGAGGCGAGGGTGACGATGAAGGAAGGCAGCCGGGTGCGGACGACGATCAGGCCGTTGAAATAGCCGACGACGACGGCCGTCGCGAAGGCGGAGAGGATGCCGCCCCATAGCGGGAATTCGAGATAGCGGACGGTCAGTCCGATGACGATGCCGGCGAAGCCGATCATCGAGCCGACCGAGAGATCGAACTCGCCGGCGATGATGAGGAGCGCCGCGGCGGTGGCGATGATGCCGAGCTCGGCCGACAACGTGAGGAACGTCATCGAGCCTTGCAGCGAATAGAGCGCGCCGGCACCGGGCAGGAGCGCGAAGATGATGATGGTGGCGAGAAGACCGCTCGCGGCGCCGGCTTCCGGCCGCCGCAACAGCTTGGTCAGCCAGCCGGTCTGGGCGAGGCGTTCGTCGACCGCGCCGTGTCTCTTGCTGCTGATCGCGACAGACTCTGTCTCGGCCATGCCTAGTCCCTGCTGCTCAGCGCTGGTCATTGTAGCGCGTTTGTCCTTGAGTTCCGAATGATGCCCGGCGGAGAGGGAGAGTCGCCGCCGGGCGCTCGCTGCAGGACACCGGCGGCCGCCCGTCGCCGACGGCCGCCCCTGGTGTCACTCCGCGGTCAGCGGATGCCCTGCTTGGCCAGCGTCAGGATCGCCGTCGCCTTGGCGGGCGTGTCGACGAAGAGCGGGCCGGTGTAGGTCGAGTTGATCGGCATGATGCCGTTGGTCGCCATCTGGACGAGGTACATCGCCGGCAGGTAGCCCATCAGATACTGCTGGGCGTCCATGCCGAAGCCCATCTCGCCGGCGATAATCGAGTCGAGCACCTCCGGGCTGATGTCGAAGGTGTAGAGGCCGATCTTGCCGAACAGCTCATGGTCCTTGAAATAGGGGATGAGCGGGTTGGCGGCGCCGGCGCCCATGGCGAAGACGGCCTGGACGTCCGAATGGGCCGAGAGATAGGCCTCGGTGCGGCGGGTGATGTCGGCCGGATCGGGTGTCACGGCCACGACCTCGGTGCCGCCGCCGGACGGCGCAAGGCCGTCATTCAGGCCCTGGCAGCGTTCGTCGAGGCTGACGTTGCCGACCTCGTGGTTGATGCAGACGACCTTGAGGATGCCCTGGCTGGCGAGCAGCTTGCCCGCCTTCACGCCGGAATCATATTCCGAGACGGTGCCGACATAGCCGTTGGCGCCGAACTCGTAGCCGGGCGCTTCGCCGGAATCGAGGACGACGACCGGGATGCCCGCGGCGACCGCCTTCTCGACGCCCGCCTTCATCGCATCAGCGTCGGCGATCGACACGGCGATGCCGTCGGGCTGGGCGGCGATGGCGGCATCAAGCAGGCGGGCCTGCTCGACGACGTCGAAGACCTGTGGGTTGTAGTAGTCGATCTGGGCGCCGGTCAGGGCCTTGGCGTCGTCAACGCCGCGCTTGACCACCGACCAGTAGGGATCGGATGCCGAGCCATGGACGACAAAGGCGATCTTGACATCCTTCATGTCCTTCAGCCCGTCGGCATAGGCGGCCGTGGATACGGCACCGAGTGCGAGCATCCCCGCCAGGGCAGTCCTTGCAAATGTCTTCATGGTCTTCCCC
>JAGRKY010000662.1 GCA_020442095.1 Bauldia sp. | reverse complement strand
TCGAGCGGCGACAGCACGCCGCCGAGCACATGATAGCGGGCGTTGATCGCGGTCGCCCGCTCCAGCGCCCAGAGGTCGGCGACTTCCTCGACCACGACGATGGTCGAGGGGTCGCGCCGCGGATCGGTGCAGATCATGCAGGGATCGGTGGTGTCGACATTGCCGCAGGTCGAGCAGACGACGATCTTCTCCGCCGCGATATCCATCGCCTTGGCGAGCGGGACAAGCAGCTCGTCCTTCTTGTTGATCAGGTGGAGCGCCGCCCGCCGCGCCGAACGCGGCCCGAGGCCGGGCAGCCGCGCGAGAAGCTGGATCAGGCGTTCGATCTCGGGACCGGCGACGGAACGGGACATGGCTCAGCGAACGAACCGGTCGACGAAGTCGGCGCCGAGGCCGCAGTCGGCATAGTGCCTGCGGCACATGTCGATCTTGGTGAAGACGTCCTCGAAGCCGAGCGCCTTGCCCCAGGGGTCGACGTAGAGCATCAGGCCGTTGACCTGGAACATGGTGATCATCTCGTCGACGTCGTCCGGCACGACCAGGGTATGGGTCTCGCCCGGAGGCTCGTAGACATAGCCGCCCTCGGTCGCCACCCAGTCATGCTCGAGATAGTGCCAGCGCCCCTTCAGCACATAGCCGTGGACGGGATTGGTGTGGCGATGGCGGGTCAGTACGCCGGAGCGCGTCACCTTCAGCAGGTTGACCCAGTAGCCCTGCGACGCGCTGAGGCAGAGCGGACGGAACCAGACATTCTCCGCCTGCGGCACCCAGACCCGCCCGTCCTCGGGCAGGACGCTCGGCACGACGATGTCGTCTGCGGTCTCCGGCGGCATCGGGAACTGGTAGGGCATGCGGGGATCGAGGTCGTCGATGGCCATGGTTGCTTCCGTGTGTCGTGGCGACGGTCACATCGAGGAATAGCCGCCATCGACCGGCAACACCACGCCGGTGACGAAACGGGCGGCGGTGCTCGCCAGGAAGAGGGCCGGCCCGACCAGGTCGGACGGCGTCCCCCAGCGCGCCATCGGCGTGCGCTCGAGGATGGCGCGGCTGCGGTCGGGATCGTCCTGCAACTGCTGGGTCAGCGGGGTCGCGATCCAGCCGGGCGCCACGGCATTGACCCGGATGCCGTCCTTGGCCCAGGCGATGGCGAGCGACTTGGTCAGGGTGACGATGCCACCCTTGGAGGCCGCATAGCCCGGCACCAGCGCGCCGCCGAAGAAGGAAAGCATGGAGGCGATATTGACCACCGAGCCGCCGCCGTTCCGGGCAAGCGCCGGCCGGCAGGCGGTGGAAAGCCGCATCGTGCCGGTGAGATTGATGTCGACGACATCGGCGAAGACTTGCGCGTCGAATTCCTTGCCGCGGCGGATGATGCCGGCGGCGTTGACCAGGACGTCGAGGCGCTCGCGCCCGGCCCCGAACCGGGCGACCGCGTCGTTGTCGGCGATGTCGAGCCGGACATAGTCGAAGCCCGGCGCAAACCAGCCCTGGTCGGCCCTGTCGACGCCGGTCACCGTGTAGCCGGCCTCAAGGAATCCTTCCGCCAGGGCGCGGCCAAGGCCGCCGGCGGCGCCGGAAACCACCGCGCATTGCGCTCCGGCCATTGTCTAGAATGGCAGCTTGAGGCCGGGCGGCAAGGCCATGCCGCCGGTCATTTCGCGCATCTTGTCCTGAAGCAGCGTATCGCCCTTGGTGCGGGCGTCGCCGCAAGCGGCGACGATCAGATCCTCGACGATCTCGGCTTCCTCGGGCTTCAGCAGCGACGGGTCGATGTCGACACCCTTCACCTCGCCCTTGCCGTTCATCGTCACCTTGACCAGTCCGCCGCCGGCAGAGCCCTCGATCTCCATCGCGGCGACCTCGTCCTGCATGGCCTGCATCTTCTCCTGAAGCTGCTTGGCCTGCTTCATCATTCCCATCATGTCGCCGAGCGCCATGTCGTCTCCTTCCGCGTCACGAACCGAAAAATCCCGTTGCCGGGTGTCCTAGTCGTCGAGGTCTTCCTCGGCAACGGCCACGACGTCGCTGCCGTCGGACAGCGCCGCATCGCCATCGCCCGCCCGGATCCGGACATTGACGATCTCGGCGCCGGGAAACCTGGCGAGCACCGCCGCGACCACCGGGTCGGAGCGCGCGTCGTCGACCAGTTGCTCGCGGGCCGCGCTTCGCGCCTCGGCGATGGTCTGGGCCGCGGCCTCCCGCGCGACCGCGACCATCCACCGGCGGCTCGTCCATTGCTCCAGCGTGCGCGACAGGTCGCCGGCGAGGGTCCGCGGCGCGTCCTCGGTGACCGCGAGCTCGATCCGTCCATCCTCGAAGCGCTCGATCCGGACGTAATGCTCCAGCGCGTGCTTCCACT
>JAGRKY010000661.1 GCA_020442095.1 Bauldia sp. | reverse complement strand
GTCGAGCATATCGTCAATGCCATCCTGGACGCGATCACCGAAGCGCTGGCGCGCGGGGACCGGGTGGAACTCCGTGGCTTTGGCGCTTTCTCGGTGAAGAACCGGCCGGCGCGGGTCGGGCGGAATCCGCGCACCGGCAGCCGCGTCGAGGTAACCGAGAAATACGTGCCGTTCTTCAAGACCGGCAAGGAAATGCGAGAACGCCTGAACAGCTGAACCGGACGGCTGCGGCGGGATGCCACCGTAACCGGACGAGGCGGAACCACGACCCGATGCGACGCTTCCTGATCTATTTCGTCCTGATACCGCTGGCCCTGATCGGCATCGCGCTGGCCGTCGCCAACCGCCATGCCGTCGTCCTTTCCTTCGATCCCTTCAATGCCGCCTCGCCGGCCCTTTCGGTCTCGGTGCCGCTCTTCGTCCTGCTCTTCGCGACGCTGGCGATCGGCGTCATCATCGGCGGTGCCGCGGCGTGGTTCCGCCAGGGCCGCTGGCGCCGCCAGGCCCGCAGCGAAAGGGTCGAGGCCGACCGGCTGCGGCGCGAAGTCGAGCGCCGCAAGGAGATTCCCGCGCTGCCGACACGGGACGCCGCGTGACGGTCAGGGACGGTCGACCGTCAGTCTGCGAAGAACTCCGGCCGGCGGGTCGACAAGTCCCTGAGTTCGGCCATGACGACACCGAGATGCGCCTGCATCGCATCGCCGGCAGCGCGGGCGTCGCGCGCCTGAAGCGCGCGATAGACCGCGCAGTGTTCGTCGACCGTCCTGAGCAGCCGTCCCGGCTTCGGCAGGAGCAGGCGCCGGATCCGCTCGAGCTGCGCGCGCGAGGTCTCGACCACCTCGGCCACGCGGCGCATGGCGAGCACCTCGAACAGCGCCAGATGGAAGCGGACGTCGAGGCGGTAGAAGCCCTCGCTGTCGTCCGCCCGTGCCGCCACGGCCTGGGCCTCGAGGATGTCGTTGAGCCGATCGAGGATCGCATCATTCATGCGCGGGGCGATGGCCTGGACAGTGGCGACCTCCAGCGACCGCCGGACGAAATTCGCCTCCGCAACATCGGCAAAACGGATTCGCGCGACGAAGGTGCCGCGCTGCGGCTCGATATCGACGAGGCGTTCCTCGGCAAGCCGGGCCACTGCCTCCGCCACCGGCTGGCGCGAAACGCCGAGCAACCGGCAGATCGTGGCCTTGTCGATGCGGCTGCCCGGCGGGAGCCGCAGCTCGACGATTCCCGAACGCAGATATTCATACGCGGCAGCGGCCTTCGACAGGCCGCGTCGCGAGGGGCCAGACAGGACCGGTGCCGCAAAATTCACGTGATAGCTCCAGAAGGAGGGCAAGTGTAGCACGGTTCCACCCCCTCACAATCGGGGCGTTAACCCTCTGGCACATCCGCCAAATCACGGATTGTCGGATGCCGATGCATAAGCAACACTCACGGCATTGCCGGACTGTCCGATCTTGCACTTCACTCCAATCGCATTGCCCAAAAAATCATAACGAAATGAAACGTTCCAGGATCAACGAGGTGATGAAGGCGGCCGATGATTTCGTCCGCTCCTTCGGGTTCACCCTGCCGCCTTTCGCCTATTGGACGCCGGACCAGTTCCGGAAGTTCCGCAACCAGGCGTCCGGCATCGTCAATGCGCGGCTCGGCTGGGACATCACCGATTTCGGCCGCAGCGATTTCGACGGTTTCGGCCTTTTCCTCTTCACGCTGCGCAACGGCAACCCGGCCGACCTCGCCAAGGGGCGCGGCATGCTCTACGCCGAGAAGCTGCTGTTGTGCCGGGCCGGCCAGATGAACCCGATTCACCGCCACAACATCAAGGCCGAGGACATCATCAACCGCGGCGGCGGACGCGCGATCTTCGAGCTCTACATGTCGGACGGGAAGGGCGACATCGACGAGCAGGCCGATGTGGTGGTGATGACCGACGGCATGGTGCGTCGCCTGCCGGCCGGCGGTCGGCTCTGCCTCGGGCCGGGCGAAAGCGTCACGCTCCTGCCGGGCGTCTGGCACCGCTTCTGGGCGGGCGACACCGACGTCCTGCTCGGCGAGGTCTCGACCGTCAACGACGATCTGGCCGATAATGTCTTCGTCGAGGAGATCGGCCGCTTCGCCGAGATCGAGGAAGACGAGCCGCCGCTGCATCTCCTGGTTTCGGACTACGACACCTTTCTCAGCGGCTGAGGAAACCGCCCATGGCGATGTTCGTCGCCCTGCTTCGCGGCATCAATGTCGGCGGCAACAA
>JAGRKY010000660.1:2213-2385 GCA_020442095.1 Bauldia sp. | reverse complement strand
GTCGCGCAGTCCGCCGCCACCGGAGATTATGCGCTGCTTGCGGCGCAGATCGTCGTGCTGGCGCTCGCCGTCGGCCTCGTCAACGGACTGCTGGTGACATGGCGGCGCGTGCCGCCCTTCGTCGCGACATTCGCCATGCTGATCGTCGTCAACGGCGCGCGCCTGGCCTATA
>JAGRKY010000660.1:0-2027 GCA_020442095.1 Bauldia sp. | reverse complement strand
CCGGTCAGTCTCGTCGTCACCTCGACCTATTTCGTCACCGCCGCAGCCGCGGCTCTCGCCGGCATCCTCCTCAGCGGCCATGTCGGCTACGTCGACAACACCCTGGGCATCAACCACAACCTGAATTCGATGGCCGCCGCGATCATCGGCGGCGTTGCCTTCAGTGGTGGCCGCGGCGGTGTGTTCGGATCGGCCATGGGCGCCCTGCTTCTGACGATCATGGTCAACCTGCTCGTGGTGATGGGCTTCGACCTATTCTGGCAACAGATCGTGCAAGGCGCCGTCCTCGTGATTGCCGTGCTGATCCAGGGATTGAGACAACGGCGCACGGAGCGGACATGAAACAAGAGCCCATTCCATCGACGGTCAAAGAGAGCCGGCCGGCCGCTGAGCCGCTACCGGGTCAGGGCGAGCTCTTCATGACAAGGTCCGAGCCTCGAGTGAGCTATCTCGAGCTGCAGGCGGGGAGGGACTCCGACCGGGCTCCGCTCCTCCTTCTGCACGGCGTAGGCAGCTCGTCGAAGACTTGGCGCCGGCTGATCCCTTGTCTCGACGCTCGCCGGGTGATTGCACCGGACTATCGCGGTCATGGTGGGTCCGCCGCACCCGAGCCGCCATACGTGATCGACGATTTCGTCGATGATGCCCTTCGGCTGATGGACGATCTGGATATCACGCAAGCGCACGTCCTCGGTTTCTCGATCGGCGCGCTGTTCGCCGAACGCATGGCGATCACCGCACCGGAACGGGTCCGCTCGCTGGTGCTCCTCAACTCGATTGCCAACCGGACGGCAGAAGAGCGCGCCCGCGCCACGGCGCGCCTCGCCCATCTCAGCCAGCATCCGCCGTCCGAGACCGCGCCCGCATCCGCCGAACGCTGGTTCACCCCGGCTTTCCTCGCTGCCAATCCGGACGTGATCGCGGAGGAGATCGAGATCACGGCGACGATCGCCCATGCGCCCTATGCGGCATCCTATGCCGTGCTCGTCGAGAATGATCCGATCGACGAGGTTGCCGCGATCACCTGTCCGACCCTCATCGTCACCGGCGCCGACGATGTCGGCTCGACGCCGGCGATGTCGGAAGCGCTGCATCGGAACATTGCTTCCTCGCGCCTCGTCATCCTGCCCGACGTCAAGCACTACATCCACATCGAGTGCCCCGACCGCCTGGCAAGCGAGGTCAATGCATTTCTCGAGGACGTCGATTCTACGGACCGTCCGGCCATCGCGCCGTCGCGGACCAGCATCTGAACACGGAGGTTCCAATGAAGGACATCAAGGTTACGTTTGGCGTGGACGTGGACGCGGTCGCCGGCTGGCTCGGCTCGTATGGCGGCGAGGACTCGTTGCAGGACATCCAGCGCGGCCTCTGGGCAGGTGAGGTCGGTCTGCCGCGGCTGGTCAAGCTCTTCGATCGCTACGGCATCAAGTCGACCTTTTTCACACCGGGCCACTCGATCGAATCCTTTCCGAACCAGATCGACAAGCTGGTCGAATCCGGTCACGAGATCGGCGCTCATGGCTACAGCCACGAGAACCCGCGGGACATGAATCCCGAGCAGGAAGAGGCGGTCCTGGCCAAATCGGTCGAGTTGATCGAGAAGCATTCCGGCGCGAAGCCCACCGGCTATATCGCCCCGTGGGGAGAGATGTCGCGGATCACCACCGACCTCCTGCTGAACTACGGCTTCGAATACGACCGCACCCAGGTTCTCCACGATTTCCAGCCCTTCTATGCGCGAACCGGCGACGACTGGACGGTGATCGACTATTCCAAGCCGGCCGAGGCGTGGATGAAGCCGATCACCCGCGGCAGCGAGATCAACCTCGTCAGCCTCGCGTTCAACTGGTATCTCGACGATCTTCCGCCAATGATGTTCGTCAAGACCTTCGCCAACAGCTATGGCTTCACCAACCCTCGCGACATTGAGGAACTCTGGCGTGATCAGTTCGACTGGGTCTATCGCGAATACGATTACGCGACCTTCCCGATCTGCCTTCATCCGGACGTGTCGGGCCGGCCCC
>JAGRKY010000659.1:2478-2744 GCA_020442095.1 Bauldia sp. | reverse complement strand
ATCTCGCCCTCGCCCTCGATATTGGGCGGGCGCGTCTCCAGCCGGACGACATGCGGCTGCTGGAGCTGCAATTCGGCCGCATCCTCGCAGGTGATAATGCGCTCCGACGGCTCGATATAGCGGGTGAGGCAGTTGAGCAGGGTCGTCTTGCCCGAGCCAGTGCCGCCGGAAACCAGGATGTTGCAGCGCGACCGGGCGATGATCTGGAGGATCGTCGCCCCCTCGGGCGTGATGGTTCCATAGCGGACGAGCTGGTCGAGGGTGAG
>JAGRKY010000659.1:0-2387 GCA_020442095.1 Bauldia sp. | reverse complement strand
CGCAGATCGGGCTCGATTCGTCGACCCGGCGGCCGACCTGGCTGACGATCCGCTGGCAGATGTTCATCAGCTGCGAGTTGTCGCGGAAGCGGACCTTGCTCTTCTGGACCTTGCCGTCGACTTCGATGAAGCAGTGGGTCGCGCCGTTGACCATGATGTCGGCGATCTCGTCGCGCGCCAGAAGCGGCTCGAGCGGACCAAGGCCGAGGACGTCGTTGCAGATGTCCTCGAGCAGGTCCTCCTGCTCGGCGATCGACATCACGATGTTCTTGAGCGCGATGATGTCGTTGACGATGTCGCGGATTTCCTCGCGCGCCGACTCGATGTCGAGGCGCGAGAGCTGCGACAGGTCGATCGTGTCGATCAGGGCCGAGAAGATCTGCGTCTTGACGTCGTAGAAATCCTCCGAGCGCCTGACGCCATTGGTGCCGCTCGCCTCGTCCTCCTTCGGTGGCGGGGGAGGCTCGGCGGCCATGCGTGCCGGCGGGGGAGGCGGCGCCGGGGGCGGCGATGCCGGCTTCGCTGCGGCAGGCTTCGCCGGCTGCTCCGCCGATGGTGGCGTCGCCTTAGGTGGCTGCGCACCGCCTTCCGTCGAACCGCGTTTGCCGAACATGGCTCCTCCCGTCAGGCGCTCTTGCCGCGAAAGCGGGAGAGGAACGGCGCCAGAGCGCTATGCTTGACGCGTTTGGTTTCCGAGCGACCGGTGACGACGCGGGCGATCGTATTGAAGGCCTCGACCACCGGGCTCTTGGCGTCGGTCTCGGCGATCATCTGGCCGTTATTCGCGGCGGTCCCGAACAACTGCGGATCGCAGGAAATGATCGCATCGGGCGTCAGGCCCAGCGCCTCGGCGAAATCGTTTGTTGCGATCTCCGGCCGCTTCGCCATGCCGACCTTGTTGACCACCAGGCGCGGCGGCAGGTCGTTCTTGCGGGTCTGGCGCAAGAGGTCGATCATGTTCTTGGCGTTCCGCAGGTTGCCGAGATCCGGTTCGACGGTCAGCACCACCTCGTCCGCCGCCATCAGGGTGCCGCGCACCCATGCCGTCCATTCGTGCGGCAGGTCGAGGATGAGGGCGGGAACGCCCGCCTGGGCGACCTCGATCACCTGGGCGAAGGTCGCTTCGTCAAAGTCGTATGTCCGGTCGAGCATCGCCGGCGAGGCCAGCAGGCTGAGATGGTCCGTGCAACGCGCCAGCAGCCGGTCGAGGAAGATGTCGTCGAGCCGCTCGGGTGCGTTGATCGCTTCCGCGATTCCCTGCGGCGGATCCTGGTTGAAGTCGAGGCCGGCGGTTCCGAAGGCGAGGTCGAGATCGGCGACGACGACGTCGCTCTCGAAGTTGCGAGCGATCGCCCAGGCGACATTGTGGGACACGGTCGAGGAGCCGACGCCGCCCTTGCCGCCGATGAAGGCGATGGACCGGCCGAGCGGCGCCGCGGACTTGTCGGCATAGAGCCCGCCGATCGCCGATATCAGGCCAAGCCCTTCGACCGGGGCGATCATGTATTCGCTGATACCGCGGCGAATGAGGTCGCGATAGAGCTCGACGTCGTTGACATGGCCGACCACCACCACCTTGGTGCCCGGATCGCAGACGTCGGCCAGCCGGTCGAGTTCGGCATTGAGCGTGGAGCGCCCGAGCGAGCTCTCGACGATGATCAGGTTGGGCGTCGCCGATTCCTGGTAGAACTCGACCGCCGCGGCGAGCCCGCCGGTATGGACCTTGATATGGGTGCGCGACATCCGGCGGTCATCGGCGATCGCCTCGATCGTCTCGGCAAGATCCGGCGATTCGCAGAAAGCCTGGATCGAGATCCGCGGTACGGGTCGGACCTCGAGCGGCGAGGCCGGCTTGGCGGTCTCGAGCGGCTCGCCGGTTTCCTCGACGTCTGCCGCGTCACCGTCGTCAAAGGCAGGATCAATCATCAATTGCCGACTCCCTGGGCGACCTCTCCGCTGGCCTCGCCCGAATAATCACTGGTGTAGGGCTCGCCCGCCCGGTACTTCTCGAGCACGGTCGCGCGGCGGCCTGCATCCGCCGGCGTGATGCCCCGCGGATAGAGAAGGTCGAGGGGGTTCGAGACGATCGCCGCGAGATTCCCCTGGGTGGCGCAGCCGTAGTTGAAGAAGTGCCGGTTCTCGCCGTTGCGCGCCGACTGGTCGGGCCAGGGGCCGCATGGTGCCGCCTTGGCGGTTACCGCCGCATAGGCGAGACGGACCGGGGCGGTGTTCTCGCCCGACTGGGCGCGATAGGTCCGGAAGTCGATCGAGCCCGGGCGGATGCCCGAGGCGACCAGGACGTCGCGGATTTCATAGCTTGCATAGGTCGCGGCATCCTGGTTCGGCGAACCGGACGGGGTGACGATGGCGATCAGGTCGGCGCCGCT
>JAGRKY010000658.1 GCA_020442095.1 Bauldia sp. | reverse complement strand
GGCTTGCGCGGCACGCCCGCGGTGACGATGCAGACATCGGCACCCTTGATCCCGGCATAGGCCGACGTTCCGGCGAGCTGGGCGTCGAAGCCGCTGACCGGCGACGATTCCGCCAGGTCGAGCGCCTTGCCGTCCGGCACCCCTTCCACAACGTCGAAAAGGACGACGTCGCCGAGTTCCTTGAGGCCGACGAGATGGGCAAGCGTACCGCCGATCTGGCCGGCGCCGATGAGGGCAATTTTGGGTCGGGCCATTGTGGGAAATCCTTGAGGAAGGTTCCGGGATTGACTAGCCCGATTGATGCTGCGCTGCAAGCATCGCTGGCGGAAAGCGACCTTATGGCCGCCGGAAGCCTCCGAAAGCCGGGTTTCGCGGGCTCCTGCCGCCCGTCAGGCCGGCTCGGCGGCGGGACCGCGCTGCCGGACGGCCGAGACATAGGCCTTCGACCGCATTTCGGTCAGCCGCGAGACCGTCCGGCGGAAGGCGAAGGCTTCCTTGCCATGGCCGGCCCTGTAGAGGCCTTCCGGCTCGTCCGCCGCCGAAACGATCAGCTTCACGCCCCGGTCGTAGAGGACGTCGACCAGGTTGATGAAACGGCGCGCGATATCCCTGCGGTCCGGCGCGATGACCGGAACATCGTCGAGGACCACCATGTCGAAGGCGTCGGCGATCGCCGCGAAGTCGGCGGTTCCGAGCGGCGCCTCGCAGAGGTCCCTGAATCCGAAGCGGGCGATGGTACCCGCCGCTCTCGGCACCCGGACCTTGCGGCCCTTGACGGTGAGGTCGGTCGGTTCGCCGGGATCGCCATCGGCAAGGCTCCGCCACAGCCCGTCCAGCGTCGCGCGGGCGGCATCGTCGACGGGCGTGAAATAGACGCCCGCCTCGCCGAGCTTCGCCAGCCGGTGGTCGGTTCCCCCGTCGAGTTCCACGACATCGACATGCCGCCTGAGGACGTCGATGAACGGCAGGAACAGCCCCCTGTTCAGGCCGTGGCGATAAAGGTCCTCCGGCCGCGTGTTGGATGTCGCGACAAGCACGAGCCCGGCGTCGAACAGGGCGGAGAAGAGCCGCGACAGGATCATCGCGTCGGTAATGTCCTC
This sequence comes from Bauldia sp., assembly GCA_020442095.1. The sequence continues at coordinate 1,641 of JAGRKY010000658.1, read as the reverse complement.
GACGGCGAATTCGTCGAGGCAGAGCAGCCGCGTCTCGGCGGCGATCCCCGCCGCGACCGGCGCGATCGGGTCGTCGGCCCCCTTGCTCGCGTCCCGCGTCCGGGCGCGAAAGGCGTGGATGCGATCATGCACGTCCGACATGAAGGCGTGGAAATGGGTCCGGCGCTTCGCCTCGAGGTCGGTGGCGGCGAAGAAGGCATCCATCAGCATCGTCTTGCCGCGCCCGACGGGGCCGTGGATGTAGAGACCCCTCACCGGCGGGGGCTCGCCGCCGCGCCCGCCGAACAGCCAGCCGAAGGTCTTGCCCCGCGTTGGGGGACGGGCTTCCGAAAGAGCCCGGTCGAGGGCGTCCAGCCGCTTCGCCACGGCGAGCTGCGCGGGTTCCTCGGTTAACTTGCCGGCCGCGAGGAGCGACCGGTAGCGGGCGACGACGCGCCCTGTCCCGGCTTCGTCGCCGGCGTTGGTCCCCATCGCCCCGGATCGAGAAGGCTATCGGTAGAACGACACCGGAACGCCGCCGGCCGAGCCATCGAAGCGGCTTCCGCCGGACGATTGCAGCGTCGCGATCGGCGTGCCGCCCTGACCCGCCAGGATCACCTGGTTGCCCTGCAGGTTCCAGGCGGAGATCGACTTCAGCGTCGCCGAGGAGCAGCCGCGCGTCGAGGCGCGATAGCCGCCGGTCCAGCTCGTCAGGGTCATGAAGAGCTGGCAGGATTCGCCGCTCGACGCGATCGTCCAGCCGCCGAGAAGATCCGTGCGCCCGACCGAGCCGGACGATGCCGGTGCCACCGGCGTCGCCGCCGCGACCATCGTATCGCCGGTTCCGGGCGCCGCGGGAAGCGGCTCGGCGATGACCGCGCCGCCGGGAGGAGCGCCGGCTACGCCCGCGCCCATCGTCGACGGAGGCAGGCCGCCGGCGACCTGACCGTTCTGGTTGTTCGAGTTCAGCCCGACAGCTCCGATCGAGCCGCAACCGCAGAGCGTCAGTGCACACAGGACCGGAATGAGACGGTTGACCTGCATTAGCAAAATATCCCCTTATCCGGCCAGGCGCGACCGGGCGAATCCGAACCTAGCGCCGAAATATAGCGGGTTTCGGGCAATCCGCGTGTTTTGGCAACCCCTAACGGGCGCAAACCAAGGGTTTCACGTCGCCACAACACGCCCTTGGCCGATGACTTCGGGGACGAATGTGCCGTCAATAAGGCCCGTCAGCCTGGTGATTCGACATGCTGGGGCAATTTCAGTTCCGCCGCCTTGGCGCGAACCTCGTCTTCCGGGCGGCCGATCGCCTGGCCGATCAGCGCCGGCTGCACCCCGTCTTTCCACAATTCCTGCAGTTTCTCGACGGCGGTCAGCGTCCACGGCTTGCCGGCATTCAGGGTGACGTTGTCGGTCATCTTGCTTCCTCCGGTTATCTGACAACGCATCTGAAATAGGGACGGAAGGCGCCCGGGTTAACCCCTGGCGCCGTCTTTCTCGCAGGCTGCGATGTCGCTGGATCGGAGGGAAACCGCCCCGGCCCGGCGGACGTGCGACGCTAGACGCGCCGCTCGACCATCATTTTCTTGACCTCGGCGATCGCCTTGGCGGGATTCAGCCCTTTCGGACAAGTTTGCGCGCAGTTCATGATCGTGTGGC